>JABSOM010000007.1 GCA_013215945.1 Campylobacteraceae bacterium | reverse complement strand
ACACTTGATTTGGACGGGAATTATAGGAGGTTTTAGTCTCTTTGTCAAGGGGTTTTTCTTAAAGATGGTTTAAATTTAATAATTTAAAGAAATAGCCACTATTAATTCAAAAAATATCAATTATAACTATTACTCTATATCACTAAAGCACTTTGTATGTAAGATTTAAACGTGAAAGGTTTCTTTTGTTTTGCATACATGAGGAAACAAACAATTATCACAGTCTGGTTTGATTGCTTTACAAGTATATCTTCCAAATAAAACCATGGCTTGATGAAAAATATGTAAATCATCTTTTAATCTAGTAACTAAGTGTTTTTCTGTTTCTGTCACATTTTTACCATCACTTAATCCTAAGCGGTGAGATACTCTAAAAACGTGAGTATCCACAGCCATTAAATTTGCACCTTCACTTTCAATCATAAAAACATTGGCTGTTTTATTACCTACCCCTGCTAAAGTCATAAGTTTTTTTTGTACATGTGGGATATCACCTTCAAAATCTTCAATAACGCTGTGAGCCATCTTAATGATGTTTTTTGCTTTGTTATTGAAGAATGAACAGGATTTCAATAAATCTTTTACATCATCTAAAGATGCATCCACTAATTCAAAGACAGTGGGGTATTTTTCAAAAAGTGCTGGAGTTATAATATTAACTCTCTTATCCGTACATTGAGCTGATAATATGATAGCAATCAACAATTCGTAGTCATTAGTATAATTAAGCTCTGTAACAGCATCTGCATACTTTTTTACAAAAGCTTCTTTAATTATTTGTATTTCTTTTTTGGTGGCTTTTTTCATATAATCTCTTTTTTTTAACTTAGTGCATTGTAGTAGAATAGATTAAATACAAATTTAATTTTAAACATTAAATCTTAAGTATTTTTTTTCCAATCAAAGTCCATTTGTTTTGCTGTTTGTTTTGCTAAATCATTTGAGCGTATTTTTGAAACAATATGTAAACTCATATCAATACCAGCAGATATTCCAGCAGACGTTATAATATCGCCCTCATCTACCCATCTAACATTTTTTTGAACATCTAAAGAAGGGAAATCTTTTTCTAAATCTTCAATATCTTCCCAATGCGTAGTAACTTTTTGAGATGTTAATACTTTAGCTTGTGCCAAAATAAAAGCTCCCGTACAAACAGAAGTAACAAGTTTAGCTTTTTTAGCAACTTTAGCTACCCAAGAAGTAACATTAGTATTTTTAACTTCAGCAGTATGAACCCCACCTACAACAATTAGCAGATCAATACTAGGACAATTCTCAAAAGTATAATGAGCTTGTACACAAAACCCACCACGTGCTTTAATTACAGTATTTTTCTCAGAAACAAAAAACACATTAAATTTTTCCTTCTCATCTAAAAAACGAGAAGCCACAGAAAAAACTTCAAAGGGCCCAGCGAAATCCAAAACCTCCGCATCATCATAAATATAAATTCCAATATTTTTCATAAGTATCCTTGTCTAAAATTGTTTTAAGATATCAAAAACACCAACGATTAATAGATACAAAATATATAAATTCATAAGTACAGATAAATATCTTAAAAGGGTATTTTTTAACACGTTCAGTACAAAAATCTAAATATTGTTTTAGATTTTGGGATAAATCAAGGCGAAGAAAAAATTTAAAACGGAGTGTACGCCAGTACATGAGTATTTAAATTTTCTCTTCAACGCAGAGTCAGCCCAAAAGCTGAAACAAGATTTAGATTTTTTTTATTTTTTCTATTTCGTCTCGTAATCTTATGGCTTCTTCGAAGTGTAAATCCTTAGCTGCTTTTTTCATCTTAGCATTCAACTCAATCAAAATTTTCTTTCGCTCAGACGCTGGCATTTTCTCAACTTTTTCTTTTTTCCAGGCAAGTTCATCGTATTCTTCTAATTTAAGACTTTCATCCAAGGCTCTTTTTGTTGTTGTTGGTGTAATACCATGAAGTTTATTATGAGCATCTTGAATTTCTCTTCTTTTATTTGTAGTATCGATTGCAAACTGCATAGAATTAGTAATTCTTTTTGCAAATAATATTACTCTACCATTTACATTACGTGCACCTCTTCCCATTGTCTGAATGAGGGAAGTTTTAGAGCGTAAAAAACCTTCTTTATCCGCATCTAAAATTGCTACAAGAGATGTTTCTGGAATATCCAGACCTTCTCTAAGAAGATTTATTCCTACAAGTACATCAAATTTTCCAAGTCGTAATTCTCTAATAATATGATTTCTTTGAATGGCATCTATATCTGAGTGCATGTATTTAATTCTAATACCTAAGTTCGCATAATAATCTGTTAATTCTTCTGCCATTTTTTTAGTTAATACTGTAACCAATACTCGTTCATTTTTTGCCGCTGTTTTTTTAATTTCATCGTGTAACTTCTCAACTTGAAATTCCGAATCCATTATTTCAATTACGGGATCTAATAATCCCGTTGGACGTATTATTTGTTCTGCTACTTCAGAGCTTAAATCAAGTTCTAGTTCATTAGGAGTTGCTGAAACAAAAAGAAAACTAGGGGCTTTTGAAATAAACTCATCAAATTTTAAAGGTCTGTTATCTAAAGCAGAAGGCAATCTAAAACCATATTCAACTAAGGTTTCTTTTCTACTTCTATCAGCTGCATGCATACCTCTAAATTGAGGCAGAGATACATGAGACTCATCTACTATTAATAAAAAATCTTTTCCAATTTGTTCAAAATAATTCATTAAAGAATAAGGTGTTTCCCCTGCTTCTTGTCCAGTTAAATAACGTGCATAATTTTCTATTCCTTTGCACATTCCAGTACCCTCAATCATTTCAACATCAAATTCAACTCTTTGTTTTAAACGTTGATGCTCAACAAGCCTGTCTTCTTTTTTTAAAAAAGCCAGTCTCTCTCCTAATTCTTCTTCAATTAATTTAACCGCAATGGCTAGTTTGTCATTTGAAACAACAAAAGGGTTTACAGAATAAACCGTAATTTCTTTTAAATTTTGGATTTTTGCATTCGTAAGATATTCATGTTTGGTAATCGATTCTACTTCATCTGCAAAAAATTCTACACGAATAAACTCATCATCATAATAAGCAGGGTAAATATCAATAACATCCCCATTAACTCTAAAATCACTTCGCTCAAAAAACTTATCGTTTCTTTTGTATCCCATTTCTACAAGTTTTAATAAGAGTGTTCGTTGAGAGTATTCAAAACCAACTTCAAGTTTTTGAACCATTTTTTGATATTCTTCGGGATTACCTAAACCATAATTAGCAGATACAGACGCAATAACAATTACATCATCAAAAGAAAGTAAAGAAGAAGTTGTTGATAATCTTAATCGCTCTAACTCTTCATTAATAGAAGAATCTTTTTCAATAAATAAATCTGTTCTTGGAATATAGGCTTCTGGTTGATAATAATCGTAGTAAGAAATAAAATACTCTACATGATTGTTGGGAAAAAAGGTTTTAAATTCCGAATACAATTGTGCAGCAAGTGTTTTATTATGAGTCATAATCAAAGTCGGCTTTTGCGTTCTTTCAATTACTTTTGCCATGGTATATGTTTTACCAGAACCAGTAACTCCAAGAAGAGTATTGTATTGATTTCCATCTAATATAGAACGTGATAATTTTTCAATAGCCTCAGGCTGATCGCCTGCAGGCTCGTATTGACTTACAACTTTAAATTCAGCGATATCGTATCCTTTTATTGGTCTTTATATCGTGATAAAAACAAAAAAACAATAGAAATTTCTCTAGCACTCCACTTTATTTCGGTACATAAAGCATCTTTTGTTTGGGAAATTTTAACAATAGAATCATATTTTCTCAAGATTTCATTAATTAATATGATTAAACCATCATCACTTATATTTAAAAATTCTTCATGAAAAATCTTTTTTGGTTCTGGTATAAAAAAGTCTCTGTTGTATTTATACAGTTTTAATAAAAGTGACATTTGCCAAGTGTGCCATTCATTTGCTTCTAAATGTGCACTTTGTTTGTTTTGATAGTCTAAGGTTACAAAAACATCATAAATTCTTTTACAAGCTATTAATATATCAGCTGCTTTTATTTTTTCAATTGAGGCTGGTAAATCAAGAGAAGCTATGTGAAACTTTCTTTTTTCTACGTCTTTTTGTACTTTTTTAACTTCTTGTGGCCCCTGGCCTTTGATTAACAATATATATATTAACACTGCAATTATTATTGAAATAAAAACAACTGATAATACTAAAATCATTTGTACACTCATACTTTGGTCCTTAGTGTAATTTTTTTAAATGTATCATTTAATATAACGTACTCGTTTGAGCACAATAACGAAGGGATATTAACATAAAAAGTCTTGTCATAAGTAATAAAATCACCTTGATGATAATGTCCTTCAATAACAATACTCGTATCATAACAATCAATTTTCTTCTGAATGATTTCTTTAAAGTTAGGTATTTTTCTACAAATACTTTTAGACATTAAAGAAGTATATATTTTTTTGGATAACACATCATTAATATCCAGAATATTTAATAAAGCTAACAATGTTTTGTTACGTATAATGGAACAATAAATATTGTAAAAATTGTCTACATACATATCCCCATGAGAAAGAGAAATACTCTTATTTTTATACTCTGCTAAAACAGGTTGTGCTTGTCTTTCATATATTTTTATTAAAGGAAATATCTTTTTTAAATTATAATCATGATTTCCTTCAAAATAAATGATTTCAATATCTTTGGACAAATCATTTAATAAATCAATTACTTTTTGATTTTTTTTAATAAAATACTTTGTTTCAAATGTAAGAAAATCAAACATATCTCCCATTAAAATCAACTGTTTACATAACAATCTTTTTTCTTTAAGTTCTTGTAAAAAGGTATAAAATATCGTATTTTTTTCATTAAAATGTGTATCTGCGATAAAAATACAATCGTCAATTAAATTAAGGGACATAGGCAATTTTTGGTATTCCTGCATTTTCTTCTAAACCACACATTAAATTGGCATTACAAACAGCTTGAGAAGATGCACCTCTTAATAAGTTATCAATTGAGGAATTAATAAAAAGTGCATTTTTATTACGTGCAACAAAAATATCACAAAAGTTTGTACCTGCTGTACTTTTTATATCTACTGGATTCTTTTTAATACGTACAAATTCACTCTTTGAATACGCATTGTGTAAAATTTCATTTACATCTATATCTTCTTTTAATGTAGCATAAACACTTACCATCATTCCTCTTGTAACATTAATTAAATGAGGTACAAAATTTATTTGTAAGTCTTTATTACACAAGAGTCTTACTTTTTCTTCAATTTCAGGCATATGTCTGTGATTAAAAGGATTGTAAGCAAAAATATTTTCATTAACATTACAAAAATGTGTGCTTTCACTTAGTTTTTTTCCAGCTCCAGAAACACCAGATTTTGCATCAATAAAAATAGGTGCATTTTCATCTATATAAGGAATAAAAGGTAAGAGTGCTAATAAAGAAGCAGTTGGATAACAACCTGGATTCGCAACTAGAGAAGACTTTTTAATTTCTTCTTTATAGTACTCAGGTAAACCATAAACAGAAGATGAAATATTCTCTTTATCTTCATGAGCACAATAATGTTTTTCATAAGTATCTAACTCTAATCTATAATCAGCAGATAAATCAACCACTTTAACACCAAGAGCTAATAATTCTTTTGCAAAACCCATTGATGTTTTATGAGGCAAAGCTAAAAAAGCTAAAGAGGCTTTTTTAGCAACTTCTTTCGCATCGGCTTTTTCAACTTGCGTTGAAAGAACATCTTGCAAAGAAGGATGCAGTTCATCAATTCTTTCTGTACCACTTGAGTTTGCAATATAATTTATCTTAAAAGAAGGATGCGTTAATAAAATTTTTACCAGTTCAAGTCCTGTATATCCACTTGCACCAATAATAGCTACATTAATCATCTAAATTAATCTCTTTATAACTTACCCCTAGAACTTCAAAATTTTTAGTACCACCTGGTAATTTAGCAACAATCTCGTCCCCTTCTTCTTTTCCAAGAAGCTGTTTAGCTAAGGGTGAATTAAAAGAAATAAGCCCTTTATTAGCATTACTCTCAACGCCACCAACAATAGTATAAGTAAATTCTTCATCGGTATCTGTATTTACAATTTCAACGCATGATCCAAAACTAACTTTATCATGAGGTAAAGATGTTGGATCAATAATGATTGCTTTTGAAATAATAGAACCCAGTTCTGCAATTTGAATATCAATTAAACCAAGTTTATCTTTTGCAGCATGGTATTCAGCATTTTCTTTTAAATCACCTAATTGTCTTGCTTCTTCAAGGGCAATAACTGTTTCCGGTCTTTCTTTTTTTTTGTAATATTCTAATTCACCTGTAATCTTGTTGTAGCCAACAATTGTCATTGGTTCTTTATCCATGTAAACTCCATAATATATAATTCTTATTTTATTGTATTTTTGTATATTCTTTGCTTTGTATTTGCTATAATAGCAAAAAATTTATAAAAGAGTAAACATGGAAAGATTTGATAGAACCCTTAAATTATTTGGAAATGAGAATTTCAATAAATTTAGAGACACAAAATTAATATTATTAGGTGTTGGAGGAGTAGGTTCTTTTGCTTTAGATGCTTTAATACGTACAGGTTTTGAGAAAATTACAATAGTTGATTTTGATACCTATGAAGAATCAAATAGAAACAGACAATTAGGAAGTGATGATAATATTGACAGAATAAAAGTGGAAGTATTACAAGAAAAATACCCAAGTGTTGATATCATAAATATTCAAATAACTGAAGAATGGGTTGATACTTTTGATTTTAGCTCTTATGATTATATTTTAGATGCTATTGATGATATCAAACCAAAAGTAAGACTTATTCAAAAATATTATAAAAAATTAATTACAACTGCGGGAAGTGCAAAAAGAATTGATCCCTCGAAAATTGAAGTAATCTCAATTTGGAAAACATTTAATGACCCTTTCATAAGAAAAATCAGATACGAATTGAAAAGAAGAGGTTTTAATAAAAAAATTAATGTTATTTTTTCTTCTGAAGGTCCTATGTGTATTGAAAAAGGTAGTTTTATGGCTGTAACTGCTTCTTTTGGATTAATGATGTCTTCTCTTGTTGTTCAAAAAGTATTAAAAAAATAATATTACCTAATAATATTATGCTATAGTGTTAGTATATAAATTCATTTACATAGTGAAATAAAATAATTAACATATAAGATAAAAAGATATATAATTTAGAATCATAGAAAAAGGATTGTTATGAGTAGCATGGGAAGCAGTGTTGAACAAATGACACAAGCACATTTAAGAAATGTGCAACAGTTAGCCGTATTTTACACAGGTAATAACAATATATATGCTATTAATATAGCAAAAGTTAAAGCTTTTATAATTCAAGAAGAAGTGACAATTACTGAAACTCCTAAAAGCTCTAATATTATTGCAGGAATTGCAACTATTAGAGGGGAACCTATTACTCTTATTAATCTTGACAATTGGTTGGGATTAACAGCTCTAAGCACAGAAGAATATAAACTAATTATTTTTTGTGAGTTTAATCATAAAAAAGTTGGTTTTTTAATTAAAGATATGCTTGATATTGTTGAAAAAACAACAGAAGATTTAAGACATACAGAAGAACAAAATTCAAAAATTACGTATACAACTTATGTAAAAGTACATGATAAAGAACAATTATGTACTGTATTTAATGCAGAACAACTCTTAAAAGATATTGGTTGGACGGATGATGGAAGTGAAGCCTTAGAAAAATATGTTGATAAACCTTTATCTTCATCTAAAATAATTTTAGCGGCTGAAGATTCAGGAGTTGCTAGAGAAATTTTAATTAAATTCTTTGAAAAAGCTCAATTAAAATATGAAATATATAAAAATGGTGGGGATTTAATTGATAGACTAGCTGAAATTAGCCCTGCTGATGTTGCTTTGGTTATTACTGATATTGAAATGCCAGGTACGGATGGTTATCAAGTAGCTTCTCATATTAAAGGTTCTGCTGCTTTATCTCATATTCCTATTATTGTTAATTCATCAATGACAACAGAAGCTGTTAGAAATAAAATGGCAGTTATCGGAGTAGATGAGTTTATTGGTAAAACAGATATCGCTGCTTTATATACAGCTACAAAAAACCTTATAATTCCTTAATATTAGATGATTTTCATCTAATATTAATTACTATTTATTTTAGCCACTCTTTAAATTCATTAATTTGATTTTTTGTTTGTATTGTAGATGTCCCACCAAAAGATGTTCTTGCATTCATTGACGCTCTTAAATCTAAAAACATAAGTATTTCTTCATTAATATTTTTAATTTTATCATTTGATGATTGTATTTCTGCTAAAGACAATTCGCTGATATCTTTGTTTAATTTATTAGCAACTGCAACGACATCTTTTGTAATATAATAAGCGCTTCTAAAAGGCATGTTTTCTTTGGTCACTAAATAATCAGCCAAATCAGTTGCGCTTAAATGCCCTATCTTACAAGCATTTTCCATATTTGGAACATTTATTATCATTGTTTTAATCACTTCATTTAAAATACTCAAAGAAATTTCAATGGTTTTTACAGAATCAAAAACACCTTCTTTATCTTCTTGTGTATCTTTATTATAAGCTAAAGGAAGACCTTTCATTACGGTTAAAAGTGAAATTAGATTACCATATACTCGTCCTGTTTTTCCTCTTAATAACTCAGGAACATCTGGGTTTTTTTTCTGAGGCATAATAGAAGAAGTAGTAGCATATTCATCACTCATTCGTAAAAATTGAAACTCATAAGAAGACCAAAGAATTAATTCTTCTGATATTCTAGAAATATGCATCATTGATGTTGAAATATTAAATAAAATCTCTAACGCAAAATCTCTGTCACTTACTGTATCTAAAGCACAAGCGCTTGGTTTAGAAAAACCTAATAGTTCAGCTGTTCTAAAACGATTTATCTTATGTGGAGTACCTGCAAGAGCAGCAGAACCCAAAGCAGAAACATCATTTCTTTTATAAGAACTTTCATATCTGTCATAATCTCTTTTAAACATATTTGCATACGCTAACATATGATAACCAAAATTTATAGGTTGGGCATGTTGTAAGTGGGTCATTCCTGGAATTAATGTTTCAGTATGTTTTGAAGCTAATGCTACAAAAGTATCAACAAGAGTTTTCGTTTGTTCCATAATAGAAATATTTTTCTCTTTTACATACAATCTAAAATCACTTGCTACTTGATCATTTCTACTTCTTGCAGTATGCAGTCTTTTTCCAGCTTCTCCAATAATTTGGGTAAGTCTAGACTCTATTGCCATATGAATATCTTCTTGTTCAATTTCAAATACAAAATCACCAGACTCAATTTCTTCTTTTACTTGTAATAAACCTTGCTCAATTTCTTTTTGATCTTGTGAAGTTATAATGCCTTCTTCTTCTAACATAATACTATGAGCAATTGAACCTCTTATATCTTGGTCATATAATTCTTTATCAAATAAAATAGATGCATTAAACTCATCTAATAATTGTGCATTGGTATTTTTTAAAATTTGTTCTTGTGCCATGGCTAACCTTTTTTAAAGCTTTTGTTTTTTGGAATTTAAATATTTATTTTAAGACTGTGATTTTTGGCGATATTATAACATAGAAAGACTAAGTCATACTTGTGAGTGTTTATTAATAAAGGGGGGAATTAATAAAGAGAAAATCTCTTTATTAATTAAATAGGTAGGATTCTAATATTTTCGTCAACTTTATCTTTTAATACAGATTCAATTGCATATAGTGTTCCCGTAGAACCTGAATCACAACCATTACAAGCACCTAGGTATCTGATATAAATATCGTAATGAGGACTATTGTCTTTAATATCAATAATTTCCATATTACCACCATCCATAACTAACATTGGTCTAATATCAGTATCTAAAACAGCATCAACTGCTTTGATTCTTTGAACAATAGTCATAGTATCAAAAGTAGCTTCACCATTTTGGCTAGCATCTGCTGCATTTTTTAATTTATCAGATGCCATTTCAAGTCTAGTATCTTTTAAAATATCAACTAAATACCATTCTCTGTCTTCATGACCACCTGGTTTGATACATGATTTACAAAATGCACCTGCTTTAGTATAATCTGTAATTTGTTCAACAGTTGTTAAATCATTGATTCTAATTACTTCTTGAATAGTTCCTAAAGAAACTCTTGCACACTCACAAACCATAACTTCTGATTCGAAAGATTCCATATCAACGCCTTTGTACTCAGCCGCTGCTTTTTTAATTACATCATATGCCATTACAGAACAATGCATTTTTTGAGGTGGAACAGCAGGAGTATCTGCATTATCTCTTAATGCAAATTCAACATCAATATTAGTAATCTTAACCGCTTCATCAACTGTTTTACCCATACATAATTCAGCCATAACATCAGAAGATGCAATTGCAGTACCACAACCAAAAGATTTGAATTTTGATTCTTCGATTACATTTGTTTCTTCATTTACTGCCCAGTATAATCGCACAGCATCTCCACATGATTCTGCTCCAAAATCTGCAATAATTAATTTTGTATTTAATTCTTTTGCTCGCTCTTCTGTGATTTCACCTTGATGTAAAGGATCATCCATTCTTCTTATAACGTTATTTGAATACTCGTCCCAAATTGAACCGCTTACTAAATCGCCTTTTGCCATTGTTTATCCTTTTTCTTTTATTATAATTGTGAATCGTGAGATTCTGGTGCATATGCATACGATGATGAAATATGTCTTAATCTTAAAACTGCAGTTTTAATTACATCAATTGCATAATCTACTTCTTCTTGTGTATTAAATCTACTTAAAGATAATCTAACACCTGTATGTGCAAGTTCACTGTCACTACCAAAAGCATTCATAACAGGGTTTGCTTCTAAAGATTCACTTGCGCAAGCAGATCCTGTACTAGCCCCAATACCTTTTTGATTTAAATCCCATAACATTGATTCACCTTCAACACCTCGAATAGAAATTAACGTTGTATTTGGTGTTCTATTATCTTTTCCACCAATAACAATAGTTTCAGGGATTTCTAAAATCGCCGCTTCTAATTGATCTCTATAACCTTTAACAACTGTTTGCTCATATTTTATTGCAGCATCACTTGTTGCTAATTTCATAGCAAGTCCCATTCCAACCATTGATGCAACATCAACAGTTCCAGCTCGTTTCCCAGCCATTTGTTCACCACCATGAAATAAAGGTGTTAACTCATAACCTTTTTTAACATATAAACCACCAATACCTTTAGGGCCATGGAATTTATGTGCTGAAAAAGACAAATAATCTACATTGCATTTTTGAACATCTACAAGAATTTTACCAATAGCTTGAGTAGCATCTGTATGAAAAGGAACATTCATTTCTCTACAAATTTCACCAATTTCTTCTATTGGGAAAATTTTTCCTGTTTCATTGTTAGCCCACATTACAGTAACTAAAGCAGTTTCATCTTTGATATATGCTCTAACTGTATGTGCTTCTAAAACACCTTCTTCATTTACTGGTAAATAAGTTACATTTACACCTTGTGTTTCTAAAAACTTCAAAGTAGCAGTAATTGCTGGATGCTCAACTTCAGTTGTAATAATATGGTTTTTATCGCCATTTAAGATTTTATCAATCCAAATACCTTTAATTACCATATTATTAGATTCTGTTGCATTCCCTGTAATAATTATATCATCATTATCGTGGGCATTTATACCTTCGTATAAATAATCCAATGCCTCAAGCATTTTAGGGTGCGTTCCTGAACCAAATCTATGTAATGAGTTTGGGTTTCCATAAATTTTCGTTAAAAATGGTTTCATTTCCTCAAAAACTAGAGGGTCAACCATAGTTGTTGCATTGTTGTCTAAATAAACTTCCATCATGTTTTTTTTTCCTAAATATTGATGTCTCTGATTTTGAGAATCGCTCTCAAAGTACCACCAATTCATTAATTTAGAGGATTATAATCTAAATAGGATAAAAATTGTCTTAATTAAAAACATTATCATTTTGGCATTACTTTTCGTAACACAGAAGCATGTAAATAAATATTAATATTATTTATTTGTGGTATAAACAAAATAATTTAAAAAAAAACTAATTCGTTTCTTATTGTATATTTATGACATAATTACAAAAAGGAATTTTATGATAAAAAATATAATAGCACTAGCACTTGTCTCCATTTTATTTGTAGCATGCTCAAGTAAAGAAAAAGAAGATAACATTTTAAGAGTAGGTATGGAATTAGCTTACCCACCTTTTGAAATGAGTGATAAAGATGGAGAACCAACAGGAGTTTCTGTAGATTTCGCAAAAGCATTGGCAAAATCTTTGAATAAAGAATTAGTAATAGAAAATATTGCATGGGTAGGATTGATTCCTTCACTTAAAACCCAAAGAGTTGATTTAATTATATCATCTATGACAATAACAGAAGAAAGAAAAAAATCAATTGATTTTTCAGACCCCTATGCAACTGCATCTTTAGCTTTATTGGTTGGAATTAATTCAGGTGTCAATTCTATGGATGACTTAAACCAAGTTGGCAAAAAAGTTGCTGTTAAAAAAGGTACAACTGCACATGTTTATGCAAATAAATATATGGACAAAGCGGAGATACTGGTATTTGATAATGAAGCTTCTTGTGTTTTAGAAGTAGTTCAAGGTAAAGTAGATGCTACTATTTATGGACAATTAACCGTATATAATAACTGGAAAAAACATCCTGATACTACAAAAGCAATCTTGACATCTTTTCAAAAAGATAAAGAATATTGGGGCGTTGCTATTAAAAAAGGCAATGAGGAATTAAAAGCTAAAGTAAATGCTTTTATTAGAACAGCAAAAACAGATGGTACTTTTGATACATTATCTTATAAATATTTAAAAGAGACAAGAGAAACCTTTGATAGATTAAATATTCCATTTTTTTTCTAAGGATACATAATTAAAGAATATTTTTTAAACGAAAAGAATATTAAAAAAGATAAAAAACTTAAAAAAAGTGTTTATCTTTTTAACTTTCTTTTTTTATCTATTATTGTAAGTTTAATATTTTATTATATGTTCAAGAACGTAAATTATAATTTTGATTTTACAGGTGTTTATGAATATAAACAAAAGTTTATTGATGGTTTTATAATAACTATATTTATTTCGTTTTTTGCCCTTTTATTGTCTTTTATTATTGGTTTGTTTTTTGCTTATGCAAGTAACTCAAAACTTATAATTTTACGTTTTTTTTCTAGGTTTTACATAGAAATAATTAGAGGAACTCCACTTTTAGTTCAGATTCTAATCTTTTTTTATGTTTTTGCCGCTAGTTTAGGGCTAGAAAATAGATATCTTATTGGAATTGTTATGCTTGCCATTTTCTCGGGTGCTTATGTATGCGAAATAATACGAGGCGCCATACAAAGCATAGATTATGAGCAATTTGAAGCAGCTAAGTCCTTAGGAATGAGTGAATATCAAATGTACCGCTACATTATTTTTCCTCAAGCTTTTAAACGAATGTTACCAGCTCTTACAGGACAATTTGCATCTATTATTAAAGATTCGTCTTTATTGTCTATTATTTCTATTAATGAATTTACTATGAATGCTCAAGAGGTAAATGCTTATACCTATTCTACATTAGAGAGTTATATTCCTCTTGCTTTTGGTTACTTACTCTTAACTTACCCTATCTCATTTTATACGTCAAAATTAGAAAAAAACATAAAATGACAAGATCATAATCGATTAATTTAATCTATTTATGTTACACTTTCTTAAATAGGACAATTTTTGTCCTATTTAAGAAAGGCAGTATTAATGAATAAAAAAATTGATAAAATATTAAAAGAAGATTACAAACTTGGTTTTGAAACCTTGGTTGAATCTGAAACTTTTGAACCTGGTTTAAATGTAGATGTCATTAAAGCCATATCTCAAAAAAAGGACGAACCTTAGCTGGTTATTGGACTTTAGATTAAAAGCATATAAAGCATGGTTAAAAATGGAAGAACCTTCTTGGGCTACTCTTGAATATGAAAAAATAGATTTACAAAGTATCTCTTATTATTCCGCTCCAAAAGCTGCACTTAATTCTTTGGATGAAGTTGACCCCGAAATTTTAAAAACCTATGAAAAACTAGGAATCTCATTAGATGAACAAAAACTTCTAGCAGGTGTTGCTGTTGATGCTGTATTTGATTCCGTATCTATTAAAACAACTTATCAAGATGAACTGGAAAAACTGGGAATTATATTTTGTTCTATTTCAGAAGCTGCACAAAAGCACCCTGAATTAGTAAGAAAATACATGGCTTCTGTAGTTCCTATTAAAGATAATTATTTTGCATGTTTAAATTCTGCTGTTTTTACAGATGGTTCCTTTGTATATATTCCACCCAATGTAACTTGCCCTATGGAGTTATCTACTTATTTTAGAATTAACGCTTTAAATACAGGACAATTCGAACGAACTATTATTATTGCAGATGAAAATTCTTATGTTTCCTATAATGAAGGCTGTTCAGCCCCTACAAGGGATGAGAGTCAATTACATGCAGCTGTTGTGGAACTTATTATTCTAAAAGATGCACAAATAAAATACTCTACCATTCAAAATTGGTATCCAGGCGATGAAAATGGAAAAGGTGGTATTTATAATTTTGTAACAAAAAGAGCCAAATGTTTAGGAGATAATTCTAAAGTATCTTGGACACAAGTAGAAACTGGTTCACTTATTACGTGGAAATATCCTTCATGTATTTTAAAAGGGGATAATTCCGTTGGGGAATTTTATTCTGTTGCAATTACAAGTAAAAGACAACAAGCAGATACGGGATCAAAAATGATTCATATAGGTAAAAATACCAAATCAACTATTATCTCAAAAGGAATTTCTGCATTAAAAGGGGTTAACTCATACAGAGGATTAGTAAGAGTTTCTAAAAATGCAGCTAATGCAAGAAATTATTCTGCTTGTGATTCTTTACTTATTGGAAATACTTGTTCTGCTAACACCTACCCTTATCATGATGTTAAAAATTCTTCTTCTATTGTTGAGCATGAAGCTACAACATCCAAAATATCAGATGAACAATTGTTCTTTTTAAAACAAAGAGGAATAAATGAAGAAAATGCAGTATCAATGATTGTTAATGGTTTTTGTAAAGAAGTTTTACAAGAATTACCCATGGAATTTGCTGTTGAAGCAAGAGCATTATTAGACCTTACGTTAGAAGGTTCAGTTATATAAATACACAAGTATCGGAGTATTATGTTAGAAATTAAAAATTTATATGTATCGATTGAAAAAAATGAAATTTTAAAAGATTTTTCTTTAAGTATAAAACCAGGAGAAGTACATGCTTTAATGGGCACAAATGGAACCGGGAAATCAACCTTAGTTAAAAGTATAGCAGGCCACTTTGAGTGTAATATCACCCAAGGAGAAATAACATACAATAATAAAAACTTATTAAAACTTGATCCCAATGAAAGAGCCAATGAAGGTATCTTCTTATCTTTTCAAAATCCTGTAGAAATAGAAGGCGTTAATAATTCATACTTTTTAAAAACAGCTTTAAATGCAAAACGTGCCTATAATAATGAAGAAGAACTTGATGGTTTAGAATTTTTGAAACAACTAAAAACAAAACTAAAAAAGTTTGGGCTTGATAATTCTTTGTTAAAACGTGATTTAAATGCAGGTTTTTCAGGGGGTGAGAAAAAAAGAAATGAATTAATACAAATTATGATCTTAGGCCCAGACTTAATCTTGCTTGATGAAATAGATTCTGGCTTGGATATTGATGCGATTAAAACAGTAGCGCAAGTTATTAACTCTATGTTAGATGGAAAACGTTCGCTTTTAATGATTACTCACTATGACAGATTATTACAATTAATTAAACCCGATTTTGTACATGTAATAAAAGATGGAAAAATTGCACAATCTGGTGATCATACCTTGGCAGAAGAATTGGATGAAAAAGGTTTTGAAGGTTTAGGATTACATAATGACAAAAACAATTAAACAAAACAATGATTTTTTGTATATTAAAGATTCAAACTTAAAAATCATATCCATAAAAGACATTAAAAATAAGACCTTAATTATAATTAACAATCTTAATATTAATCAAGAATCAAATATAGAATTTGTCTTAGAAAAAGATGCAAGTATCAATGTACTAGAAGTTTTTGCAAATACGAAAGAAATACAAGCACAAGCTAATAGAAAAATGACTTTAGAAAAAAATTCAAAACTTAATTATTGTAAACTTCAAATAATTGAAGAAGACAGTACATTAAACTGTACTTATAGCAGTGATTTAAATAAAGACTGTGAACTAAGCATGCATATAATTGAAAAAGGTTCAAAAGAATCCATTAATACTATCAACAATGATTTAAAGAAAAAGAATATTAAACTTAATATCAATATTCTTACTAAACTTCTACATAAATCAAAAGTACAAAATCATATTAAAACGGTGCATAATGCACAAAATACCTATTCATGTATTAGTAATAAACATATTTTGGATAATGAGAGTTCCTCTTTATTCGCGCCTCTTAGTATTGTTAATAGAAAAGCACTGTATGCAGGTGCATATCAATACTCTAAAGCCATATTATTAAGTGATAATTGTAATGTAAAAGCCAATCCACATTTAGAGATTTTAATTGATGAATTAAAAGCGGGACATGGCTCTAGTATTGGTTCAATTGATGAAAATGCTTTGTATTATTTGCAGAGCCGAGGTATAAAAAAAGAGGCAGCAAAACATATGATTTTACAAGCTTTTGAAAATGATATTTATGATAACATTCCTTCTTTAAATATTCAAAATTTTATAAAAAACTTTTCAAGGAAGGCTTATGTATAAAAATGATTTTCCTTTTTTTGCAAACAATGAATTTGTCTATTTAGACAATGCAGCAACAACACAAAAACCCTCATCTGTAATCAAAGCAAGCAGTGATTATTATAGTAATTATTGTGCCAATACACACAGAAGTTCTTTTGGTCCTGCAAATATTGCCACTCAGAAATTCGAAGATACAAGAAAAGCTTTAAAAGAATTTATAAATGCCAAAAGTATCAGTGAAATCATTTTTACAAAAGGGGTAACTGAAAGTATTAATTTTATAGCACACTCATATGCAAAAAAATTTGATACTATTATTATTTCTTCTTTGGAGCATCATTCCAATATTGTTCCTTGGCATATGCAAAATAGGTCTTTAAAAAAAGGACTAAAAGTAGTTGCTTGTGATGATAATTTAAATTTTGATTATTCACATTTTGAAGCATTACTAAAAAAACATAAAAATGCTTTTGTAAGTATCACACATATTTCTAATGCTTTTGGAAAGATTCATGATATCAAGCGCATTACTGCATTAGCACATAAATACAATGCTTTAATTATGATTGATGCGGCTCAAAGTTTGGCACATGCAAGTATTGATATTCAAGACATTAATTGTGATTTTTTTGTTATGTCTGCACATAAAACATTTGGTCCTACAGGAGTAGGTGCTGTTTATATAAAAGAAACCCTCTTAAAAGAAGTAGATCCTTATCAAACAGGGGGTGCGACCATTCAAAAAGTAACGTACAATGAAAGTACTTTCTTGGATTCTCCCTATGTTTATGAAGCAGGAACTCAAAATATTGCAGGTGTAATTGCTTTTCATGAGGCCTTAAAATATTTAAAGAATTTAGATTTTGAAGCTGTTTTAAAAGAAGAAGAACATTTATATGAGTATTTACATCAAGAACTATTAAATGTTCAGGGTATTCTTTTATACAATAATACACAAGATGCCATTGCTTCAAAAAGTTTTAATATAGAAAACATTGTACATGATGACATTGGAATATTACTTGATAAAATGAAAATAGCGGTAAGAGTTGGCCATCATTGTGCCCAACCTATTATGGATAAACTTGGAATCATAGGAACAATAAGAGTATCACTCGCTTTTTATAATGATAAAAAAGATGTAGATTTATTTATAAAAGCTTTAAAAAAAGCAATTTCTATGTTAAAGGATTAACGTGTCAAAAAAAGTAGAAAAGAGAGTATTTAAAATAAAAGAAGACTTGGATTTTTTTGATGATGAATTAGAAAAATATCAATTCATCATTGATTTAGGGAAAAAACTAAGCGCTTTTAAAGATGAAGATAAAATTACTCAACATATTGTTCATGGTTGTACCTCTCAAGTATGGCTAACCTGCACACAAAAGCAGGGAGTATTACTTTTTAATGGCACATCTGATGCTATTATTGTAAAAGGTTTGGTTTATATTCTTTTAGAAATATTTTCTAATTTAGATGCAAAAGAGATTAATGACAGTGAAGATGATATTCTTTATGAACTTGGATTAAGTGAAATAATTACACCAAATAGGCAAAGTGGCGTCATGGGAATGATTAAAAAAATAAAAGAATACGCAAAAAAGGTTTAAAATGTCTTACGATTATGAAAAAATAGAAGAAAAAGTGGTTCAACACCTAAAACATGTTTTTGATCCTGAAATTCCAGTTAATATTTACGATTTAGGATTAATTTATAAAATTGCTTTTGATTTTAAAGACAATACATTGTTTTGTAATATTGATATGACGCTAACATCTCCTGCTTGTCCAGTTGCAGATTCATTGTTGGCAGAAGTACATTACGCTAGTAAAAGTGTAGATGAGATTGATGAAGTTGAAGTGAACTTGGTTTTTGATCCAGCATGGGATAAAAGTAAGATTTCAGAAGAAGGACTTGAAATCATGATGATGAATGGGGCTTCAATATAAGTTAATTTTTAAGACTATTTAGGTACTTTTTATCTTTATTATGTAATAATAATTTTTTAAAGGAGGTATTTAAGGCTATGTTTGATAGAAATAATTTTTTTACATTCCTTTGGGTAACTGGAGGAATCATTTTATTAACACTACTTGTCACATTTGTAATTTTACCCCAAATGAATTCAGGCTCTAGTAAAAGTAGTTCAAGCTTTGGTAAACTAATGAAGAATAAAGCCTCTACTTCTATACCTACTAAATTAAAATGGGGAAGTGATTTTAATCATAATTATGAAAAAACAAAAATTGAACCTCGCAAAAAAAATGAAGGTAATGCTTTTTCACACTTTAAAAAAAAATAAAGATGTGTTAAAAGAAAATAAAGACTATGAGTTTTATTCATAGTCTTTATTTAGGAAGAGAGACTAAATAGTTCTCCATTGTGCAGGACCTGTTGTATGAATTGACACGCCTTCTGTATCAACTGCAACAGTAACAGGCATATCTTTTACTTCAAATTCATAAATTGCTTCCATTCCCATTTCTTCAAAAGCAACTACTTTTGAAGCTTTAATACTTTGAGAAATCAAATATGCAGCTCCTCCTGTAGCAATTAGATAAATAGATTTGTATTCTTTAATTAAATCAATAGTTGGCTGTTTTCTCTCAGCTTTACCAATCATTCCTAAAATTCCAATTTCCATCATTTCTTTTGTAAACTTATCCATTCTAGTAGCTGTTGTTGGACCTGCAGGGCCTACTGCTTCAGTTCCAACTGCGTCAACAGGTCCAACATAATAAATAAATCGTCCTTTTAAATCAAGACCATTAGGAAGGGCTTTTCCAGCAGCTCTGTATTCAACAATCTTTTTATGAGCAGCATCTCTTGCTGTCAAAATTTTTCCTGATAATAAAAGAGTATCTCCTGATTTAAATTGAGATAAATTCTCTTGCGTTAAATCTTCAATATTTACTTTTTTAATAGTATCCATTGGAAGCTCTAGGTCTGGCCATAAATCTAAGTCAGGTTTTTTAAATACTGCGGGACCATCTCCTTTTAATTCAAAATGAATATGACGCGTAGCTGCACAGTTAGGAATCATCGCAACTGGCAAAGACGCGGCGTGACAGGGGTAATCTAAGATTTTTACATCTAAAACGGTAGTAAGTCCACCTAAACCTTGAGCTCCAATTCCAATCTTGTTAATATCTTCATATAATTTTAGTCGTAATTCTTCAAGAGCAGTTTGTGGCCCTCGTTCTTTTAATTCATGAATATTTACTTCTTGCATTAAAGATTCTTTTGCAAGTAACATAGACTTCTCTGGATTACCACCAATACCAATACCAATAATACCAGGAGGACACCAACCAGCACCCATATTTCTAGCATTTTCCATAACCCAATCATAAATAGAATCACTTGGGTTTAAAACTGCAAACTTAGATTTGTTTTCACTTCCTCCACCTTTTGCAGCTACAATAATATCAATGGTATTACCATTGTTTACAGAAACATGAATAACAGCAGGAGTATTGTCTTTAGTATTAACTCTTTTTCCAGCAGGATCACTAACAATTGAATATCTAAGTTTATTAATTGGGTCTTTATATCCTAAAGCCACCCCTTCATTAATAATATCATCTAATTCTTTTGTAATATCAAGATCTGCATTTAAACCAACTTTTACAAATACATTAATTGAACCTGTATCTTGGCAAAGAGGTCGATGACCCATTGCACACATTTTTGAATTAATTAGTATTTGACCAATAGCATTTTTAGCTGCTACTGATTTTTCTTTTTCATAGGCTTCAACCATACCTTTAATAAAATCCTCTGGATGATAGTATGAAATATATTGAATAGCATCTGCAACACTTTGTCTGATATCGTTTTCTGTAATTTTTCCCATTATTGCTCCTGTGTAAAACAAGTTAATTAAAACAAGATTTTCAATTTATCTTAAATAATTTGGATTTATGCTAAGAGTATATCCAATTTAGGGTAAGGTAGCTAAGTACAATAATTGTACATATTTTTTAAATTACACTATGTAGATACCTAATTATTGGGGTTTAAAAGAAAAGTTATAAAATAAATAAATTTCACTATTAATACATCTGTAACTTTTTGCTACTAAATTTATTTTTTTCTTAAATTTTTTACTTAATTTATTTATTTATGATTTTAATTATTATAATTGATAAGTCAATAATCTTAAGGAAGTCCTTAAGATTATTATTTTTCTGTTACTCTATCCAAAGAAGCATAAGCTAAAAATTTTGAATAAAAAGCACCATAAAATCTTTGTTTAGCTTGAGATAATAAATAGTTAGCATCAATTAAATCTGTAGTACTTGATACTCCTTCATTAAATCTATTCGAGACAATAGTATAATTTGTAAATGCTTGACTTAATGCAAGTTTAGAAATAACTAAACTTTCTACAGCAACATCAAGAGTTGATACAGCTTCTGAATATTGAAGTTTAATATCCAATCGCAGTTTCTCCAAACTTAACATTGTTTCACGGATTTTCATTCTTGCAATCTTAATGGTTGATTCATCTTTTCCACCATTGTATAAATTCCAAGTAGCACTTAAATTTGCAATATTTTGTGAACTTGGGTAACCATCACGTCCACCTAAAGAAAAAGAGTCTCCATATTTATTAAAAGAATAAGAGGCGTCTATTTTAGGATAATACGTAGCTTTATTTACTTCTAGAATATTTTTGTAGGCTTTAATATTATGCAACAATGCTTTAATTTCACTTCTATTTTCCAAAAGAGTTTCAGCATAAATATTTAAAGAATCATCTTTGTCTTTTAACTCTTCTATTCCTTCATTTCTTAAATCTTTTCCACCCATAATATTGGAGAGTCTGTCTTTAGAAGTTTTTAAATCTGCTTTTGTTTTGACTACATTTTGTTTTGCATCCAACATATTAATATGAATTTTTAATAAATCATTTTTAGCTAATAATCCCTGCTCAAATTTACTGTTACTGTCATTGTATTGTTTTTCAAACAGTTCAAAAGCACTGATATAGGTTTCTAACTGTTTTGCAAGATTTAAATAAGATATATAGGCACTCTTAGTTGACAAGATAATATCTTGTTTTTTCGCTTTCAATAAATAGGATGAAGCTTTTTCATCTTCAATTGCGCTTTGTAAAGTATTGCTACTTTTAAAGCCATTAAATAGATTATAAGAAAGTGTTGCCGCTCCACTTGAATCATCTTTTGTCTGGTTAACAAGTAATTTATTTCTGTGTAAATAAGAATAACTTAAATCAAAAGTAGGCAAAAATCCAGCTTTATTAGCTCTTGTATTTTCTTGTTTTTGTTTATATTCTAAGTTTTTCACTAAAATATCTTGGTTATTAAGAAGAGCAGTGTTAACTGCTTCTTCTATACTTAAAGCACTTAAGCTTAATATACTTATACTAAGTGCTAAAGAAATTCTTTTTAAATTCATACTTTTTCCTTATGATTGTGTATTAATTTTATGTGCAGTTTCTGATTTTCTCGATCTAAATTTGTGTTCTATTTTTATAAAAAACATTAATAAAGCTGGCGTTACAAAAATTGTAAAAATAGTTGAAAAAGCCAAACCACCAGTAATTACAGAACCTAAACCTCTGTAAAATTCACTTCCAGGACCTGGGATTAAAACAAGAGGTAACATTCCAAAAATAGAGGTTAGTGAAGACATATAAATAGGTCTGATTCTTGTTCTTGTAGCTTCAATAACTGCTTGTTTATGCTCCATTCCTTCATTATTAATATAATTTAAACTTTGATGTACTATTAAAATGGCATTGTTTACTACAATTCCAACAAGAATAATAAATCCAAGCATGGTTAACACATCCAAGGGTTGAGGCGCTAAGAACTTATTCGTTAGAGCAAGTCCTAAAAAACCACCTGCTGTTGCTAATGGTACTGTAAACATAATAACAATTGGATACAAAAAGTTTCCAAATAAAGCAGCCATTAATAAATAGATAATCACCAGTGCCAAAATAAAATTCTGCGTCAATAATGCAATAGTAAGTGAAAGTTTATCCGCTGTTCCACTTAATGCAATATCAACAGTATTAGGAATCATATTTTTAGCTTTCATACCTTCTAACATTCCACCTACTATTTTAATTGCTTCATCAATAGTCATACCAGAAGGCGGAGTAATTTGTAAAGTAATCGTTCTTTTTCCATTTAAATGTCTGATTTCTGAAATCCCGGTTGTACTTTTATACGATGCCAGTGAGGAAATAGGTACTAAAGAGCCTTCTCCTACAGAAATCTGTGTACTCATAATATCTTGTGGTGTTTGTATAAATTCATCATTTGCTTTAAAAACCAAATCAATTTTTTTCTTTCCATCTTGAGAGTAAGAACCAATTATTTTCCCATCCATTATTACATCAACGGCAATTCCTAAGTCATTTGCAGTCATTCCTAATGATTTTAAAGCATCATTATTTGGTTTGATTCTAATTTCTGAATAAATCAGCTCAATAGAAGGAATGGGTCTTATTTGAGAACCTTGTAACGCTTGTGAGGTTGCACCATATAACATTCCACCTACATTGGCTAAATCTTCTATTTTTTCACCAGAGATATCAATATCAACGGTATTTCCTTCTCCAATTCCTTGTTCAAATACTCCTGATTGTAAAGAAATTCCAAAAACAGAAGGAATAGAATTTACAATAGGTTTAAAATATGGAATCAGTTCTTTTGCACGTGATTCATGCATAGATGTCGCTCCAAAAAGTGTAAAATCACCAAAAGAAACATAAAAAACACGATCCATTCCAGGAACACCATCTACATCTTTATTAATATTTGGCTCAACTTTTTTCATTAAATAGGTTCCCATATCGTATCTTTCTTGATAAGAAAGTCCAGGAGGAGTAATTAAAATATTAAAAATTAAATTTTTATTACCTTGTGGTAAATAGTCTAATTTTGGCCAAAGTATATAAATCAAAGATGCTGAAAATACGGATAATGAAAGTATTGTAAGTATTTTTGAAAAAGTATTTTTAAGGGATAAGTGCACAACAGACATTATAATATTAACTAATTTATGTCCAAAGTTAGCAAGTGCACTTGTTTCTTTAGGTTCTTTTTGTGACATACCAGCTAAACCCTTCCATAAAACAGGAATAACTGAAATCGATACAAATAAAGAAAAAGTTACAGAAGCAGTTACTGCTATCGCAATGTCTTTAAACAATTGTCCCGCTTCATCTGCAAGAAATATGATTGGCAAGAATACAGCTACTGTTGTTAAAGCAGATGCTATTAATGCACCCCAAACTTCAGAGGTACCTTTGTAAGCAGCTTCTGCTACAGTAGCACCCTCTTTTCTATGTCTGTCGATGTTTTCCAAAACAACAATGGCTGAATCAACTAACATTCCTACGGCAAATGAAATCCCAGCTAAAGAAATAGTATTAAGAGATCTTCCCATAATATCAAGTACAATAAACGTACCCATTACAGAAATTGGAATCGCAGCTGATACTACAGCTGTTGGTGAAATTGAACGTAAAAATAAAAGAAGTATAAGAACGGCTAAAATACCACCTATGGCAATATTCTCTTGCACTAAATCAACTGCTCCAACAATATAGGGTCGTTGATCAAATAACCATTGCAGTTTAATATTTTCTTTTTTTAATATTCCAGCATTCAGTTTATTTACTACAGCTTCGACTTCATTGGTAAGTTTTACAATATTAGCTGTTGAACTTGGTTGAACACCTAAAAATATTCCGTCTTTTCCTAGGAAAATTGCAACACCTTGTGCCGTTTCGTAACCAATATTAACACTAGCAATATCAGAGATACGAATTCTTTGTTCTCTATTACTTATAATAATTACATCTTCAATATCTTCTATGCTTGAAAATTTATTTACGGTTCGTATTCTGTATGAACGTCTATCAAGATTTAATATACCTGCAGAAACATCTACATTTTCACCTTGAAGTGCGCTTATTACTTCTTTAATACTTAAACCATAAGATGCAAGTTTTATAGTATCAAAAGTAATTTGCATTTGTTGATCACGTCCACCACCTACAAAAGTACCAGCAACCCCATCTACTCTTTTTACAGCAGGTTGGATTTCATCATCAAAAAATTTTCTGTACTCATCTATATGGCGAGGGTTATCATTGATTGTTTGAAGCATCATCCATACAACAGGACTTGCTGTTGCAGTTTCAATAATAGGCTCTTTTACATCAGGAGGATAAGAATCCACTTCATTTAATTTATTAGATACATCTTGCAATGCCGCTCTTAAATCAGTTCCTAATTTAAATTTAACTGTTAACTCAGCTACATTATCTTTTGAGCTAGATTCAAATTCTATTAAATTATTTAAAGATTTTAAAGCATCTTCTTGTTCTTCAATAACATCTCGTTCTAACTCATAAGGAGTAGCACCTGGCCATACTGTTGTAATCTTAATCTCTGGAACTGAAACGTTTGGTGTTAATTGATAGGGTAATTTACTTAAAGACAATACCCCAAATAATATAACAATTAATACCGATACAATGATAGTTACAGGATTTTTAATTGAAAATTTAATTAAATCCATTTTTAACCTTATTTATTTATAATTTGTAATGCTTGTTTAGGAAATACTCTCTCATTTCCTTTTACAACAATCTGTGCACCTGCTTCTAAACCTTTAGCAGAAATAGCTACTTCTTTTCCCATATATCCAAGGATTTGTACTGGTAACATTAAAGCAGTACCTTTGTTATCAAGAAAAATCATATTTGCACCAAAACGCTTGATTACGGCATCTCTTGGAACCATCAAAGCTTTAATTGTTGCATTTTTAGATAATTTAACTCTGGCTTCTTGTCCATCAAAAATAAATCCATTATTTACTGTAGCTTTAAATTTAATAGGAAAAGTTCGTGTTCTTTTATCTCCATAAGCAATAGCTGCCATTAATTTTGCTTTTATGCTTTTATTGTTTAACATAAGATCATAAGAATCATTCATTCGTAAACCAGCAATAAAAGAAATAGGTGCATTAAAAGTAATTTCTAATTTAGAAGTATCAACAAGTCGTGCAACTATTGAACCTGCATTAACCCATTCCCCTAAACTTACCGATTTTTCAACTATTACACCTGAAAAAGGTGCTTTAATTTCTTTTCTGTTTTTTTGAATTTTTAATTCATTAAGTTTTGCCATTAATGCTAATACGTTTCCAGAGTTAGAAGAAAACTTTAATAAAGCATCGTCGTATTCTTTTTGAGTAATAGATTTAGAAAGTAATAATTTCTCATATCTTCTAAAATCTTTATTAGAATTAATTTCTTCATTTTTTGCGATATCTAACGTAGCTTGTGCTGCTATTATTTGTGCATCAATTAAATCAGAATCAATTTTTACTAAAACTTGACCTTTTTTTACTTTTTGACCTATTTCAAAATTTACTTTTTCTATTAAACCAGAATTTTTTGCAGCTACTTGTGAGTTATTCGAAAAACTAACTGTTCCTACAAATTCTTGTAAGGGATTTACTAGTCCTTCTTTTACTATTGTTGTCTCAACTAATGCAGGACGTCCTGCACCAAATAAAGATGCGCTTAAAACCAATGTTATTAATATATTCTTATACATTCTTAATATTCCTTTTTTATAATTATTGCCGTTAATTTTCTAACACTTCCACCTATTATAAAAATAATAGGAAAAGCAAATGCAAAAGCACTTACCCAGGCTTTAAGCCAAATGTCTCTAAAACCATCTACTAAACCCAAGTTTATGTATGAAATTATGGCACTCATAACACAAGACATACACAAAGCCATAATAAATGAAAAGACTATTCTTTCATATCGTTTATTAATCATTTTTTTTTCCTAACAAATCAAAGAAATTGTCTATAAACTCTTCATAAGCATCTCTGGCAGAAAAATCATTCACACTCATTCTACTAAGCGCAAGTCCTTTTTTAAAAATAGCAATACTGTTGATAAAATAAAGGGAGTTTTCTTTTAATTCGCCTTTAGAAATAGCATCTTCAAAAACATCTTTTAAAGCAAGACTAAAAAAATCATCGCAAACACAATTAAATGATTTATAGGACTCTGTAGTATCAGCTAACATTACCGATAAATATTCCTTAAATCCATTAAAATGAATATCATTTTCTTCACTTTCATCCAAAACGAATTCAAACAAACATGTTATTTTCTCTTTTATATTATTGCTCAAAGCTATTTTTTTTAATGTTTCTTCATTATGCTCTGCTATATGAACACCAATGATTTTAAAGATAATATCTTCTTTACTTTCAAAATATTCATAAATAGTACCCTTACCAATACCAGCAGCTTTTGCAGCTGCTGCAACGGTTAGTTTTTTAATACCTACTTCATGAAGTAAATCCACACAAGCCATGGCAATTTCTATTCTTTTTTCTTCTTTATTAACTATTTTTGGCAAATTTTCTCCTTAACTGACCACTGGTCAAAAAAGAATTATAGTCATTCGTTCCTTAAGAGAATATTAATGACCGACACTCGGTCAATATAAATTTAAAATTCTTTTATTCTAAAAAATTACTATTCCTAAAAGCTCTTTTCTTTAGGAAAACAATATTTCTATTGTTTATTAATAAGCTAAAAAATACCAATTACCTACATTTTATTCTAAAATAAAAAATAGCATCAATTTCATTTCAAAGTGTAATATTTTTTTATGTCTTATTTGTGGGATTTTTATTTTTTTACTTATCAATAAGGGATTAATTTAAATTATATATTAAGATTATGAAACCTTAATATATTTTTAATTTAAGAATCAACACATTATGGGGGATATTTTTATCAAAATTTTCTTTTATAACCCTCCTTTTTTATCGAAGTATATATAAATAAAAATTTAACTAATTGTACAAAATTGACAATAAGTTAAAATGTGTAAAAACGTTCTTAGCTATCTACTTCACCCAGAATATGTTAGGTTTTTACTACATTTTTTAATGAAATAATAATAAATTTTTTGTGCATAAATTTTATTAGTGCAAAATAGTATTTTCCCATTATACTTTTGTAGTGTACAAGAGTTGATACTTCAACTCTATTGGTGTTAGGATTATATAGCATTGAAAACCTGTATTCCATAAATCCCATATCATCACCAAATACAATTTCATTTTTATTTCTATTAAATATTTTCCAAGTACCAATGCAAGTGTTTTTTTGAAATTTACTTTCTTCAATTTTCTTTTTAATACTTTTTTTACTAAACATACCTTGACTTACAATATTTAGCCAAAGAGCTTGAGATAAAAAGTACTCTTTTGCAAATTCATCTACCCCATTAAAATTAATATCAGTAATATTGAAACAGTCTACATAATCGATTTGTTGAAACTCTTTGTATGCTAATGTACTTGTATTAATTTCTTTTTCTACTATCATGATTTTTCTGCTTTTTCTTTAAGTTCAAGATTCATTGTTTTAAATAGCTTCAATACATCAAAAATCATGTCCTCGAATAAATATCCGACTACACCCTCAAGTTTCCATTTTTGAGTAAATCTAACTTTATTATGTGATATTTCTTCAATCAAAAACTGATGAGTTGCTTTAAAAAAGTAGCTTGATAATAATGTTTGACTAGCAATGAAGTATGTGTATTTCTTTTTATCTATTAATAATGCTTTAAAATTATCTTCAATTGATCCCTTTTCATCAAATATAGTAACTACAAAGTTTTTTTTTAATTCTAAATTATTGTTATTTTCCATTTTTAACACACTATTCCATTTGGGATAGTTTTTAAAATCGGTGATTATATTCCAAACTTTTTCTTTTGATGCTTCAATATCTACACTTATTATATAGCCATAGGTGTTATCATTGTTTTTATTTTCAAGATTTATTGAGGCAGCTTTTGAACTGCATCCTAATATCAAAAAAGCTAAAAATAAATGGATAATTATTTTACGTAACTTCATAGTTTATACCTTTAAATTTTAGGTATTATAAGTAAAAACTATTTTTTAATATTGTAAAAAAACGACATTACTTCATCTGTGGGTGTGAAATTTGAGAATTTTTTAAATTCTTTATTAAAATGTGCTTGGTCGTAATAACCAAAACCTAAAGCTTTTAGAGACAGTTCATTAAATCCATTTTTCATTAAACTTTTAAAAGCATAAAAGAACCTAATAATATTTGTAAATTTTTTAGGGCTAAATCCAAGCAAATTATTAAACAGCCTTTCTAACTGTCTTGAATTTATATCATAAGTTTGAGATATCTCTTTTATTGAAAGATTCCCTTCTTTAAACATTATTTCATCAATAATTCTTAACATATTTTTATTTAGTATAATATCTTCACAGTAATTTTCTAATATATTATTTAGTTTATTGACTTTAGTTGTTTCAACTTTTTCATTAAAATTTAAAAGTAAAAAAAGTTCTTTTGAGATATCTTCTAATGGTATAATTTTATTAGTAAACTCACTTGCTTTTATATTTAAAAGTTGCGGTAATACTGAAGGCATAAATCTAATTCCAAATGTTTCACTGTTTGCTTTTAAAGGGATAATAATACTTTCATTGAAACTGCCTACAAATAATAAATTCTTGTTATCATACACAATATCCATTCTACCATCAGGTACTATTGGTATATTTATAGTTTCTTTCGTATGATTTTCTAATACCCAATATACATCAATAATATGGGATAGTTTTGATGATGGATAATATTTATTTGTGTATAAATTTTTAATGTTAATTTACCTTCTTGTGAATAAATTAATGGTGCCAAATTGTTATATATTCTATGTCCTATATTAAAATAAACCAAGTATATATTCTTCTACTGGTTTTGGCAATAAATCCTGAGGATGATCACCCCCAAATGTAGCCCACCCACTTTTTCCTTTAATAATAACAGAGTCTAATGTTTTTTCAGTTTTGACTTCTATAATTCTAATTTTTATGGACGCTTTATCGGAAATTCCTGACCATTCTGTTGCTCTATCTTCCCATTCAAGAATAGTCGGGAATACTAAATATTTAAAATCTTTTTTAATGGAATAATTTAATGCATCTTTTAGGGATTGATAGCTATTCGCAATTTCAATATTATCACTATATTTCGAAAGACTCATTAAAATAATTTGTGAAGTATTTTCTCCAGAACCTTGATAATTTATATTACCATATCGCCCATCTTTAGAAATGGATATATATATACTTTTAGTGGAATCTAATTTTACACTAGTAGTTCCTAATTTTAATAATTGATGTTTATCTGCACATGCAACGAAGAATAATGCAATAAACATTGCGGCGAACTTTTTTATCATTTTTAGCTATTCCTTTTATCATAATTGTTTATTCATGGAAAATAATGTCCTCTTTTTATCCAATACAATTATTAAGTAATAGGAAGAGGCTCCTTTAATTGTATTTAAAATGAGTATACAATAAATAATAACTAAATTATTGTTGTTAAAGAGTTCTCAAAATGTAAAAATTGGAATTAATCGACTAAATTCTACTTATAGATTAAAAAGTATAAGGGTAGTTTTAAAGAGCTCTTAAATAGCAGAAGTTACTAGCCAGCTAAATTTAAAGCAGCTCTATAGAAAATAACATTTTAAACTATAGGGATAATGTATCAAAATACCTAATACTAGGTGGGGCAATAAAAGTATTTCCTAAAATTTTCATTACACCTTCATTTGTTCTCATTTGAAGATAAGATTCATAATCTTTTATTGTTTCCCATTCTTCATAAAATATAACTGTATTCTTATCTTTTTGTTGATGTATTTTTATATCTACAAAACCACTGTATGCCCTAGTTTCAGGTAAGTATTTTCTAAGTAAGTTTTCTAATTCTTTAATTTTACCTTCTTTTATTTCTGCTTCTAATATTACAATAACACTCATTTTATAACTCCTAATTATATTTGAAAACTATATAAATCATAGTAATCTTTATGTGAGTAATTATATATAAAATTAAAAATGATTTCTACTTATAAAAAGTCAAAAACAGTGATTTTTATTCAGAATCCAAAAGAATTGTTTGTTGCATATATTTTGGAGTGAGTTTATAAACAGATTTATACGCTTTAATGAAGTTTGAAACATTGTTATATCCTAAATCAAAAGCACAAGAGCTTACATTAGACCCTTTCTCTAACATAGTTTTTGCTTTGTTCATCTTTTTTTTAATAAGCCATTTTTTAGGAGTAGTATTATATTTCTTTTTAAAATCTCTAGTAAATGAGGAGAGACTTCTTCCGCTTAAACTTGCAAAATCATTAATTGAAAGATTCTTATCATAGTGTTCAAGCATAAATGATTCTATATCTCTTTTTTCTTTAAAAGACTCAGAAGATAATAGTGTTTTTATAATGTTATTTTGATTACTATCATCTAATAAATATAAGAGTTCTAATAGTTTAAGTTCCAAAATTTCTTTAGTATTTAATGTCTTAAAATTAAATGATTCTAAAGAAGATATAAAATACTTTATATTCTGTGTTACTTTAAGTTGACATAACAATCTACCTGATTCTTTAAAAGCACTAGGTGTATGATTTTGAGCTAAAAATTTCAAGGCTATATCATGGTCAAAAAAGAATAGATACACTTTCATACTAGTATTGTTTTTTATGTAATCCGAAATTATATAAGAATCTCTTGGCATAAAAATCATTTCACCATTTTGAATAATAACTTCATCTCCATCATAAGTATTAACTCTCAGCCTTCCATTAATGACATAAACAATAGAGTGTGAAGTTATTAGCTTTTCTTTGTTAATTAAATCTACATTAGATTCTTTGTATAAAATACAGTTATTCTCATATCTTAAAATATTTTTAATATTTTTTTCTTTATACAGTGCCTGAGGGAGCGAATAAAAGTCTATTTCTTTTTCTTCGGATAAGTATTTATTCATGAAACATAGTATCTATTTTAATCTAAATATGCACAATTTCGTAGATTATAAGAACAATAAATTTATGGTAAATTACACCCAAGAGGCAAAACCACTTTTCAAATTTCGCGACTTGTTGAAGGAGATATTAATCACACCATTGCAACACTAAATCACATTAAACTAAACTATAAGGAGAATCAAATGATAATGACAGACAAAAAACTTAAGTCATTGCATAAACAAATGCTGAGGGATAATTACTTCAGAGGATTCAAGACATGGTTTAAATCTAATAAAGAACTGCTAAGGTTTTATCGCTCAGAGAGAAAAATATCTCGAAAAAACTGGAAAACGTTTTATAAGAAAGAATCATAAAAAAAGATACAAAGTAAGTAATTGTGTATGGTCTTATCAGTGACAATCACTTGCCTGAGAGATTAAATGCATCATCACTTTTAAAATTTTGGAAATACTGCTAAAATAATTTATTTTTACTAAGACCTCTTAAAATAAACTATTAAATCTTTCAGAATTACACAGCGAAGTATTTGTATTCTTAGATATAGTCATATTCCCAAGTAATACAAAACTTCACTCATACCTTCATATGCTTCAAGAAACAAAAGTAAAATACTGCTTTAGCTAACTCTTTGAAATGTATTTTATACGGTAAAATATTAGAATTATTTTTTGATTGTTTTTTTAGAGAAAGTACTCTTTACTATATCTAAAACCATTTGTTCATGTTCTAATCCAGTATTTAAATGATAACATCTGTAAAAGTATCCATATCCTAAACCAGGAACTAAATTCGCTTCAATAAAATAAGGAATACCTTCATCATTCATTTTGATATCTATTCTTCCATATCCTTTTGCTTTTAAGACTTTAAATGCATTTATTGCCAAAGAAGAAATCAGTTCTTTTATTTCTTTGTCTTTAATTTTTAAAGACTTTTCTCTGTCTCTTTGTTTATCAAAAAAACCAAGAACTCTGTCTCCTTTGCTGTTTTTTTCAGCAATGAGTTCTATAGGATAAATATCATAAGTACTGTTTTTAAAATCTTCTATAATTGCAACCGTATACTCTTTTCCACTCAAATACGTTTCAACCAACGAAACCGTATGTTGTTCTTTATATATTGATTTTACTTTGTTTTCATACTCTTTGAATTTATGAACAAGTGAATGTTCATCTATTCCACGAGAATCCCCTTCATAAAGTGGTTTTACAAATAAAGGAAAAGGAAGAGGTAATGATTCTTTGTCATACTGATTTGGTTTTGCTACAAACGATGACGCAGTTTTTAATCCTGCCCCTCTTATTTTTTCTTTTGCAATACTTTTATCAAACTCGAGTTTAAGAGCATTTTTAGACGAGCCAGTATATAAAATATCATGTTTCTCTAAAATATCAGTAAACCAAAGTTTTTTTTCAGAATCCCTTTTTTTCGAATCCTCATCAAAAAGCAAATATTTAAGGCCAGAAACTACCAAGTCAGGCTTTTTTTCAAGTAATTTATCTAAATCTTTTCTATTCTTAATAATAGTTATTTTCACTTTCTTGTAATGTTTACTTAGTTTTTCATGTAAATTTAGAAGTATCTTTTGTGGCATTAAATTTAAACCTCCAATTGGAGATGTTACTATTTCTATATATTTGTTCTTTTGCATTTCTTTCCTTCACTTGTATTTAATACATTATGAAGTACTTATTTATTGAATAATAATCAAGCTATAATCTATCTCAATATAATATTTTCTACTGTCTTTTTTAAGTATTACTGTGTGTTAATATAGTTTTAGTTCAATTTAAGCCATAGTTTTTACTCTAGTTTCAACTGGTATAATTGATAGTGGAATATTTATTCGCAATATCAGAAAAATAATATAAATATATGTAGATGTTTGTAAGAGTTAGATCACATGTGTATAAGATTTTTTTTAAATACTTAATATACAATGGAATCTCTATTATTCTGTCAATTAGTTCTTCCTAATGATTTCCATTGTAACGTGAAGTTATTACAGAATGATTACAAATAAAAAGCCAGTTTGTTTTACTTAGTTCTCATCCTTAAGTAAAATATAGGCTCGTATTTTCTTTTCTTGTTTTGATTCTACCTCAGCATTTTGTTTAGCAAGTAACAATTCTTTATCACAAGCTCTTATGTATTTCATTAAAAGTTCTTTACTTGTATGCGCAAGGATATAATTAGAGAGCATTAATTCCCCATTTTTATAATAAGCAACGGCATCGTATTTTTTAGCAAAAGAAGCTGTTTTATTAAAATCAAGCTCAGAATTATTTGTTTCTAAATAAACTGAACACGGTTTATTTTTGTAACCATCAAAAACGATATCTCCTTTATAACGTAAGACTTCTTGCGTTTTTGTATACTCAAGAGAAAGACTTAGGTAATAAGTATAAGGGATATAAGCAAATAAACATAAAAGAATAAATCCAAAAATCACTTTATAACTAATACCTTCTCTTTTTTGTTTTTTAAAAAAAGTTTTTTTATTCATCTTAAGCCTCTTATAAATAATTTAATACTAAATCTTTTTATGAAGAACAAGACAATTGTAAATTGGCGTGTTCCATAGGTGTAACTTTTGAATATCTCTCATATTCTTTATGCTCATCAAAAGGATTTTGAGCAATATGCAATAAAGCATTCACTAAAGTAAAATCATCACTTTTGGCAGCATCAATTGCTTCTTGTAACATATAATTTTTAATTATATACTTTGGATTACTCTCTTTCATTTGAGATCTTCTAACACCCTCTTCTCTTAAATCTGACAAAACAACTTTTTTATAATCTTCAAACCAAGCAAGTATTGCAGAAGGATTAACACATACAGCTAAAACAGAAGAGATATCATCTAAGTTATCACACCTACTTAGCTCATAAAAGAAACAATTATAATCTGCTTTTGCTTCTTGCAGTGCTGCTAATAATGAAATAATTAAATCCACATGATAATTTGCGACACTTCTTGTATCAAGTCCTAAACGCTCGCACATTAATTCTAAATATACTTTTTCATGTTGAGGAAAAAATGTTTCTAAGTACTGCGTTAATTTTTTCACTTCACATACTTCGCTTAAAGCATTAGCAAGAACTTCTAAATTCCATCGTGCTACATAAGGTTGATTATTATAAGAATATCGTCCTTCTACATCACTGTGATTACAAATACAATGTTTATCAAAATAATCCATAAATGCAAAAGGACCATAATCAATAGTAAGTCCAGCCATAGACATATTATCTGTGTTCATAACCCCATGCATAAAACCATATACCTGCCATTTTGCCATTAGTTCCGCAGTTTTATCTACCATAGAATAAAACATTTTTTCATAAGGTTTATTAACACCCTCTAAATTGGGATAAGATTGTTTGATAACATAATCACAGAGTTGTGGAATATTTTTACTGGCATTCTCATTTCTTGCATAAAATTCAAAGGTTCCAATTCTGATCCAAGAAGGAGACATTCTAAGAACGATTGAGCCATATTCTACCTCATCATAAGATCTTGGAACTTCATGTCTTGAGCCTATTATTCCTAAAGCTCTTGTAGTAGGAATATCTAAAGCATGCATGGCTTCACCCATAATATATTCTCTAATAGATGAGCGTAAAACTGCCCGTCCATCTCCTCTTCTTGAATAAAGTGTAGGTCCTGAGCCTTTTGTTTGTAAATGCCAATTATTAACACTTCCTAGATTAATAGCTCTGCCATCTCCTAATTGTGGTACAAATTGACCAAATTGATGCCCTGCATATACCATAGAATAAGGTTTACTATGATTAAGAAGTTTTTCCCCGTTCATAAAAGCCAGAAAATCTTCACTTTTTGCTTCTTCTTCATCTAAGCTAAGTTCTTTAAAACCTTCTTTATTATAAGAGATTAAAAAAGCATCTTTTAAAGGACTTGCTTCTAATTCTTGGTAAAGTTTTTCATCAAAGTCAAAAAAATCGACTTTACATTCTAATTCATTTAGTTTCATATTATTACTTTTTTGCTAAGTATAGTTAAATATTGTAAAAACATAATTAGTTTTCAAAAGTAATTAGCAATATCTGGCTTGTTATTTTATTTGATTTAACTATACTTAGGCAATTTATATTAAGGATTTTTATGTCTTTAGCTACATCATTAAAAAATATCAAAAATGATTTTTCTCTTTCTGCTTTAGTTGCAGGACTTATTGCTGTTATTGTTTCTTATGCAGGTCCATTTGTAATAGTATATCAAGCTGCACTTGCAGGACATGCAACAGCGGAACAAATTACGTCTTGGGTTTGGGCAGTATCTATAGGAAGTGCAATTACAGGTATTTATTTAAGTTTAAAATACAAACAACCTATTATTACCGCATGGTCAACCCCCGGTGCAGCCCTTTTAGTTATTGCTTTACCTGCTTATAGTTTTGAACAAGCTATTGGAGCATTTATTTTATCTTCTTTGTTAATATTTTTAATTGGTCTTTCTGGATTTTCTCAAAAACTAATGGACAAAGTACCTGCTCCAATTGCAGCTGCTATGCTTGCTGGAATTTTATTTAAATTTGGGCTTGAAGTTTTTACCTCTATTAGTATTGATGCTTTAATTGTACTTCCTATGATTTTGATTTATTTTCTAGGCAAAGTCTTTTTTGCACGTTATGCTGTTCTTGCTTCCCTTGCTTTAGGAATTATAATTGCTTTGTTTTTTAATGACTTGAGTTTTAGCTCAATTAATGTTTCTTTTGCAGTTCCTGTGTTTACCCAACCCTCTTGGAGTTTATCTGCTTTTATAAATGTAGCCATACCTTTGTTTATTGTAACCATGGCATCACAAAATGTTCCTGGTATTGCCGTTCTTAAAGCAGCAGGTTATAAACCCAATGTTAATTCACTTATTTCTTTTACGGGTTTTATATCCTTGATTTTAGCACCTTTTGGTTCTCATGGTTTAAATTTAGCAGCCATTACTGCTGCTATTTGTACAGGAGAAGAAGCAAATACTTACAAATCCAAAAGATATATAGCAGGATTAGCTACGGGCGGATTTTATTTACTTATTGGAATCTTTGGATCAACTCTTATAGTTATTTTTGCTACACTTCCAAAAGTACTAGTAGCTAGTATTGCAGGACTAGCACTTTTCCCTGCAATTTCAAATGCACTTTCTATTGCCAGTGCAGAGCCTAAATATCAAGAAGTTGCTTTGGTGACGTTTTTACTAACGGTATCAGGAGTTTCATTTTTTGGTATTTCATCTGCTTTTTGGGGTTTAGTAGCAGGAGTATTTTTACACGCTGTATATTCACGTTTTAAAAAATAAAACTCAAAACAAAAAAGAGGGAAAAGGAGATAAAAATATTTTATGAGTGAGAAAATACTTTCCAACAATGAAAACCATAAAAAAATGGAAGAAGTCATAAAATATATTGATGAACACTTTAAAGAACAACCAGATATTGATACGCTGGCATCTTATATAGGTATGAGTAAGTACCACTTTATTAGAGTTTTTAAAGAATATGTGGGTGTTACTCCTATGCAGTTTTTACAAAGCATTACACTTAATTATGCCAAAGAACATCTCAAAGAATCAAAAAGTATTTTGGATTCATCCTTAGATATAGGTTTATCTTCCTCTTCTAGATTACATGATTTATTTGTTAAAATTATTGGCGTTACTCCAAAAGAATATAAAGAACTAGGAAATAATGTAGAACTAACTTATGGTTATGGAACTACACCTTTTGGGGAAGCATTAATTGCTTTTACAAAAAGAGGTGTGTCTTATCTTGGTTTTATTGATAACAATGAAACAGAAGTTTATAAACGTTTTAAAGAAATATGGGAAAAAGCTACTTTTATTAAAAATGACATAAAAGCACAGGATTATTTAAACAATATCTTTTTAAAAAACAAAAAATTTAATCTTTATGTAAAAGGAAGCAATTTCCAAATTAATATTTGGAAAGCTTTGTTAAATATTCCCAATGGTAACGTTACTTCTTATACTGCTTTAGCAAAAAGCATTAATAAACCAAAAGCAACTGCTGCTCTTTCTGCTGCTTTAGCTTCTAATCATATTGCTTATTTAATTCCTTGTCACAGAGTTCTTGCTAAATCAGGAGCTATGAGTGGATATACCTGGGGAATTGAGCGCAAAAAAGATCTTCTTGTTTATGAAGGGGCTAAAAAGAAACAAGAGTAAATAATTAAGGTATTTACTTTTTTAATATCTTGTAATGATTTTTTAAAAAAAAGGTATAATCATAAAAATATTAAAATTTACAATAATAAGCGAAGACTATGTCAAAAAAAATCTTTAAAGAAATTCCTCTGGGACAAAGCATACCTATTAATAATATTCATGCCGTTTCAGTTTCTATGCCAAAATTACAGCATGTAATTGATTATGAAGAACAAACACCTCAAATTGTAGAACAAATCGTTACGGCATATCCTCGTTTTATTTTACACCCTTATTTAAAACAAATGGCTTTATATATAAAAAAGAAATATAAGGTAAGTGATGATTTTGAAGTAGTTGTTGTATCTTCACAAAAAGCAGTAAAAATTATTGCTGATAAGTATTTTATTCACAATAGTATTAATGTTGATGAAAACTTCGGAATTATTCTTGTACTTAAAAACACCTGTCAATTACAAAAAGTACTTAAATTCATTCAACACGTGGGCTGTAATCTAAGCTCACGTTTTGCACAAGATTATTTATATGACTTGGGTTTATTAAAAAACAAACATGAAGAAGTTCTTTATCCTGATGAAAATAAAGCACAAGATGTTTTATTAAATAATATAGCAGCTGCCTATAAACAAAAAAAAGAGAATCTTTGTTTATCTCCTTCTGGGATGAACTCAATTTATTCAGCCCTAAAAGGAATTAAAAGTATTGGGGCAAAAAACGGAAGAACTATTTTAGTTCAACTGGGATGGTTATATTTAGACACAATGAATGTGGTTAAAAATCATCACAATGAAAGCAAAATATTTTACGATATTAAAAAGCTCTCATTATTAGAAGAATATTTAAAATCACATGGTTTACAAGTATCTGCAATTGTAACAGAGCTTCCTACTAATCCTTTATTATTAAGTGTAGATATTATTGCTTTATCTGCTTTATGTAAAAAATATAATATTCCATTGATAGTGGATGCTACTTTTGCTACGCCTTATAATATCAACTTAAAACCTTATGCCGATATTATGATAGAGTCTTTAACCAAATATGCCTGTGGAAATGCAGATGTATTAATGGGAGTACTCATCTTAAATGAAAACTCACCCTTGTCTTTTTGTAAAGAAGAATTTTTCAAACATTGTGATAAACCTTATATTAAAGATATTCAACGCTTAGCTTACCAAAGCAGTTTTTATGAAAAAAGAATGCAAAAAATCAATGCAAATACAATTAAACTAATTAAATATCTTGAAAAAGCACCTTTTGTAGATGAACTTTTTCATACCCTAAAAGAAGAAAATTATGTCAAAGTTATGGAACATAAAGAAGCTGTAGGGGGAATAATTTCTCTTACTTTTAATAAAAGTTTCCAAAAAGTATATGATTTACTTAATTTCCCAAAAGGTCCTAGTTTAGGAACTGAATTTACGCTTCTTATGCCTTATGTATATTTGGCTCATTATGACTTCATTACTTGTGAAAAAGGAAGAAATTTTTTAAAGCAGAATAATATTCCCATTGATTTAATACGAATAGCTGTAGGAATTGAAGATATTGAGGATATTATTGAAGAATTTGAGAGAATCAAAGAGCTTTAGCATACCAGTCTTTAATATACTCTTTTCAAATGAAATACATACTTTTTAATAAAATCAAAAAGTATGTAAAAAAACCAGCTTTTTACTAATAATGTTTTACCAACATATTGGTAACATTTTCTAATATTTTAAAAAGTTTATCAGAATCGTCTTTTCTTTTATTAAAAATAGGATTAATTTCTGCTATTTCCCAACAACATACTTTTTTATTTTTAATCAATTCCATATTTAATTGTAAGGCTTGGTCATAAGATAAACCTTCTTTAGCAGGAGTACCTGTTCCTGGAACATATAAAGGATCAATACTGTCTACATCAAAAGATACATAAATATGCTCACAATGAGCTAGTTTCTCAAAAATAGCCTTTACTGTGTTTGATACACCGTTTAAAGTAATATCAGCAACTGTATGCACAGGAATATTGTATTTAGTTATCAAGTCTTGTTCTGGGGTTTCAAAATCTCTAAGCGCACAAAATACTACATTTTCTGGTTTGATAGAAGCTTCTTTTTTTCCTGCCAAAAATTTCAGTTTGTCCCAGTACTCTTTTTCTTTGTCTGTAATATCATGAATCATTGAATCTTTATTGTCTAAATTACACGCCATTGCCAAAGGCATACCATGCATATTTCCTGAATCAGAAGTATAAGGGGAGTGAATATCTGCATGAGCATCAATATAAACAACTCCTATTTCACTGTTTGGATGTGCCATTCTTAAACCATGCATAGTTCCTGCACATGAAGCATGATCTCCCGCTAAAACAATAGGAAATTGTTTTTTTTCTCTTATGTCTTTTATTCTGTTTGCTAAGCGTGATATTACTAAATAAATTTTATCAATATATTTAGCATGTTCAAATTCGCTTTTTTCTTTATATGCATCATTTTCATCTTTAATAGCTTCACTTAAATATTTTTTGAAATACTGTGAATCTAAATCTTCACAGGATTGTTTTAAAGCATCAATACCTAAAGATGCTCCTTTTTTATGCCCTGCAATATCTGAATACACTTCTACTAACTTAATTATTTTTTCCATTTATACTCCTTATTTTCCATCACTCTTATAACAAAGAGAATAAATTTTTAACATCATTAATTTCAGGAATCAAATTCATTTCTCTTCCTACTTTATTCTTTTTAGCAAGAGAATAAATCAGCCTTAATACAGAATAATCTTCTAATGCAAAACCTACTGAATCATAAAGTACTGTTCCATGAGTTGCAACATTAATGTTTTTTTCACCTTTTATAATTTCATGAAATTCTGTACAGGTAAAATCTTTTGGCATTTGTTGAATTTCACCTTCAATTTTTGACTGAGGCAAGAACTCAACTACAACAGTAGAAGCTTCAACTAATTCTTTTTCTATTTCAGTTTTACCTGGGCAATCCCCACCTAAACCATTAATAAAAACATCTTTTGTAATCATGTCTTTTGTAAGTACTGTTTGGTATTTTTTATCAGCCGTACAAGTAGTAATTAAATCAGCTCCAATTACTGCTTCACGTGAGTCTTTACAAGGCGTTAATTTAACATTAAACTGTGCCATGTTTTTTTCAAATTTTCGCATAGCTTTTGGATCAGTATCATAAAACCGTACTTCTTCTAAATCAAAAATAAATGAGTAAGCAAGGTATTGAAATTCGCTTTGGGACCCAGTTCCAATTAAAGCAAGAACCTTTGATTCTTTTTTTGCCATATGTTTTGCCATCATAGCAGATGTTGCAGCTGTTCTAAAAGCTGTTAAGAGTGTCATTTCAGAAAACATAAGAGGCTCACCTGTATTTGTAAGTGAGAGTTGTCCCGTAGCCATTACTGTGAATTTACCTTGATCTGGATTTTTTGGATGTCCGTTTACATATTTAAATGAATACATTTCATCATTTGAAATTGGCATTAATTCAATCACTCCACCATGTACATGGTTAGCAACTCTTGGACTCTTATCAAAATCATCCCAATTTTTATAGTCTTCTTCTAATGTATCAATTAGTTGTAAGAAAAAATCTTTATACCCTACTTTTGAAATCAATTCTTTGATGTCTTTTATTTCTAAAACAATCATGTTTATCCTTAAAAAATTTAATTTAGAAAAAATTATAGAATAGTTGAGAAAAAGAGTGATATTGAGTAATTAGTACGTACAAATCCATTAAGGCAAACATTTTCAATTATCACTAAGCTTTTAAACACTATTTTAAAACTGCATATTGCAGTAATATAATTTTCATCTATTACTTAAAGTTAAAAGAGAAAAATCGAATTTTTCCATTACGTTTCTTAGTTCTTACACTAAGTAAATGTTTATCTAATATCTTTACACTATAGTTTTTAGTTTTCACTAAAAGTATATTTGTGATTTTTTCATATTTATGCTTTGGGACTACTTAAAGAAAAAAATTAAGTTATCAAAATGTAATTTAACACAAAATTAACAATAATCCAATAAAATACATTTATAAAATAAAAAAGGAAATTCGTGTTCAAAAAATCAATCTTAAGTTTATTACTTTTATGCTCAAGTATATATGCTTCTAGCATAGAAATTACAAATGCTTATATAAGAGCAACTCCCCCAATGGTACCAAACTCAGCAGCTTTTTTAAGTATTGTTAATAACTCCAATGAAGATATTACTTTGGATTCTATTACGTCAAATATTGTATCTAATATTGAAATGCATAACAGTTCAATGAAAAATGCAGTTATGAGTATGAAACAAGTAAAAAACATTCTTATTAAAGCAAACTCATCAACAACATTAAAACCTGGTTCTTTACATATTATGTTGTTTGGAATTAAAAACAAACCTTTAAAAGCAGGTGATAAACATGAATTTATATTTAATTTTTCAAATAAAGAAATACTTACTTTACAGCTAAGCGTTAAATCCGTAATGCAAGGTATGATGCATTCAAAAATGAAAAAAATGGATCATTCCTTAATGCCCATGAAAATGCAAGATGAAACAGCTATGAAACACAAAAAAATGATTGAAAGTAAATAAAAAACGATGAAATCAGTTCTAAGTGCATTGGCTTTATTACTCTTAATTTCTGCATATTTATTTGTTGATTTTAATAAATTATACCTTTCACTTAGTCCCAAAAGCGAACTTGTTTTGCAAAAAAACTGTGATTTACATAAGGGTCCTTGTTCCATTGTAATTGCAAATGGGGAAGTACTAAGTCTTGAAATTTTTCCAAAAGACATTCCTTTAATGAAAACGCTTCACTTTAAAGTACACAGTTCAAATCAATCTTTGGATAAAATGCATTTGAAAATTTATTCAAGAAATATGTTTATGGGATCTTTTGATTTTGTATTAAAAAATACAGGCAAGGGTTATTATGAAACAAAAGGTATTATACCTACTTGTATTGTAGGAAAAATGCAATGGAATGCAGATCTTGAAATTCTTGATAAAAATAAACTAATTGGTGCAAGATACCAATTTAATACGGAGTAATAATGAAAAAAATCTTTCTAATAGTAGCTTTAGTCCTTGGAGGAGCTGCAATCTTTTTAAGCCCTTTAATAAAAGAGTATCAGGCCAAACAAGAACATGAATTTACACTAAATACAAGTAAGGGAATCATACATAAATCCGATTTTGAAGGCAAGATTTTAGGGGTATTTTTTGGTTATACTTTTTGCCCTGATGTATGTCCTACAACAATGAGTACACTAGCACATGCAATAAGTACTTTTCCTCTAGAAGATCAAAAGAAATTTCAAGCTCTTTTTATATCAGTTGATCCTAAAAGAGACAAAGTGGATAATTTAAAAGAATATGTAGAATTTTTTAACCCAACATTTATTGGTGCAACCAGTACTAAAGAAAACTTAGATGATATTGTTAAACGATATAAAGTATATTATAAATTAATAGAAGAAGAAAATTCATCAATCGATTATACCGTCGCTCATACCGCAAATATTTATTTGTTTAACAAAAAAGGTATTTTAGTGGATAAAATTAGTCATTTTGAAGGGGTAGAAGAAGTAATAGAAATCTTAAGAAAATATTTATAAAAACTACTTCTTAAACATAAAACTATGTTTAAGAAGAAAATCTTATGAACAAAGATTCTTAAGCGTTTAAGCAGAAGAATCAGGACAAATCAATTTAAAAAAATCAACTCATCTTAATTCTAAACATCTTAAAAAGAGTATAGAACAAAGAAACTTAAATAATAATATGAATTATTATTTAAGTTTTAAATGAAGTTTTCTTTAATTTAGAACAAACTTTTTAGTTTATCTCTTAGTTTATTTTCCAGTTTTTCTTTATATACTTTCTTTTTCTCATCAATTTTTGATTTTAATGCTGCTTTGGCATCTAATTTAATTTTAATAGAAGGATCATTTAAATTCCCTTTAATAATTGTATCAAACTTTAATCCCTTGATATTTACTTTTATTGTTGAATCGGTAGTATTTTTAAGCGTATCAAGAACACTTTGGGTCATATCAAGTGTAGTATGTTTACTTTTTAAATGCATAATTGAATTAATGATGTTTTTATTAATTTTTGATTCCAAGGTGGTTTCTTCATAAACTTCTTTGGTTAAATCAAAACGTGTTAAAGCATTGATTTGGCTTGAATAATCACTTTTTACTAATTGACCATCTTTTAAAATAGCTGTCATCAAACCTTTTTGATCTTTTAAATTATACACCAAATCTATACTAGCACTAGAATTAAATACTTCTGGATAATACATCATGTACAAACCTTTTAATAAATCAATATTCTTTATGCTTGCTGTAAAATCATCATTTAGAAGTTTATAATTCAAGGTACCTTTTAATAACTTAGATTTTCCATCTACTAAGATATTCTCATCTTTTACAAAATTACCATCAATTGTAATTGCACCTCTCATTTTTGTACCACTTACATCAAATAATTTTCTTAAATCACTAACTACGATTTTGTAATCACTGTTAATTTTTTGTGTACGTAAATTAACTTTTGCTTCTTTTACAAAAACATTTGCTTTTGAAGTATATGTTTTGAGAGAACTTAACGCCAAGTCATTTTTTAGCTTAGTAATAATAGTAGTTTTAAAAGTAAGTTTATCTACTAATTTTAAATCAAAGGCTTTATTTACAACAGGATTGTTTACAAGACCTTGGTATACTTTAGTAATAATCATACCATCTAACGTACCTATTTGTGCATTTTTGATATCCATATTGATATCTAAATAACCTTTTGCATAAGCTGGTTCTTCTAACATTACTAAAGCATCTTGAATTCTGGCTTTAAGAACTTGTACTTGAATAAAACTTGGCTCGAAATTAATCATTTTAATATCATAAGTCGTTTTAGAAGAAAAAATATTTGTTTTTCCTTGTACATTCATAAGCTCTTTATTTCCAACTGCAATTCCACTTAAAGAAAAAGAACCTTTGAGTTTTTTACCCGTAATTTTTTGTAATTTTGTCAAGTCTTTAATATTAATATCATATTTAATATCAGCACTTGCTCCCAATAAACTGTAATCACCACTAATATTGATTTTTGAATTTGAGTCAATATTTGCAACAATATCAATTTTATTTGTAGAAACAAGGAATTTGTCAAAAGTGAATACAATTACTTTTTCTTCATTTATTTTATCACTAATGATGCCTGAGACAACACCATTTCCCCAGCCTGTAAATAATACAGAATAAACACTGCCTATAATAACGAGTATTAATAGGGTTAAATATAGAAAAAACTTTTTCATATATATCCTTATAGTAATTTTTTTCATTATACTTTAATAATTCTTCAATAAGTGAACATTGATAAATTTAATATTTATAATCTTAATTAAGTCCTTTTATAAAAAAATTCCCTATAATGATGTCGAACAAAATATCAAGTAGGAAAATAGATGCATTTATGTGTTTATTGCTATATCAAATTGATATAGTTACGCTAGCCGAACGTATTTTGAAATATAAGGATATAAAATGAAAAAAATCGTACTTTTATTACTAGCTATTGCTGGTGTTGCTTTTGCTGCTGAAGCTCAAGTTGCAAACGAAACGTTAAAAGCTTACTCAGTACTTGCTGCTGGTGTTGGTCTTGGTCTTGCTGCTCTTGGTGGAGCTATCGGAATGGGTAATACTGCTGCTGCAACTATTGCTGGTACTGCTAGAAACCCAGGTTTAGGTGGAAAATTAATGACTACTATGTTCATTGCTTTAGCGATGATCGAAGCACAAGTTATTTATGCACTTGTTATTGCAATGATTGCATTATATGCTAACCCATTTTTAGGGTAGATATAATTAATTTTATATACTAGAAAAAAGCCAAAGAGTGAAACTCTTTGGCTTTTTTTATGCCTAAATATTACTACTAAAGTACTCGCTCCTCAATGTCCCTTTTATGCCACTTCTATATGATAATCTTAGTATAAATTAAATAAGAAAAAGGCAATATCATGAAGATAAAAAGCATCAAAGGAAAACTCTTAATTCTTTTATTATTAAGTATATCCTGTTCATTTTTTATTTTGGGTTTTTACAATACGCAAAATGAATATGCAGCGCAAAATAGCTTAGTAAAAGAAGAAGAACTAAACTTAGCAAAACAAACATCTAAGTTTATCAATAGTTATTTAAAATCGAAAATAGATATTGTAAAAGCTGTTGAAGAAACATTACCAAGTGATAACTTAAATATTCATAACAAAATAATTTTAGAAAAACTTAGTTTAGGGAAAAAAGCGGGGAAGTTTGCAGATTTATATGTAGGTTTTGAAGATAATGGTGATTTCCTTTTATCCAGTGGGGAATTCCTAAGTATCAAAAAAGATAATTTTGATGCAAGGTCTCGCCCATGGTATAAAAAAGCAGTAGACATAAAAAAAGCAGGAATTACAAAACCCTATGTTGATATCACTACTAAAAAACTAGTTGTTACGGTTTTCATGCCTTTAATAAGAAATGGAAAAGTATTGGGTGTAGTTGGATCAGATATCTTTTTAGATACAGTAGTTGACTCAATTTTAAATGTAAGTATTAAAAATAATGGTATAGCGTACTTATTAGATGAAAATGGAACTATGCTTATTCATAAAAATGAAAAACTTCTTTCAAAAGAAAGCTCTTTATTCAAACAAATAAGAACAGATAAAAAAAGTGACTTTGGCTTTGCGAGTGAAAACAATGTAGAGAAATTATTAGCCTATAGCCAAATACCTGCTACTTCATGGTACTTAGTAATAGAATTAGACAAAAATACTGTGTTTGAACAAATTAATCAAGACTTACTTTTTGCAATACTTTTATACATTGTACTTTTAATACTCATTTTAGTAATTCTATACTTCTCATTAGTAAAAATTTTAGCTCCTTTAAAAATACTTGAAGAAGGAATGATTTCATTTTTTAAATATTTAAATGGGGAAGAAAAAAACATTCATAAACTAAATATAATAAGTAAAGATGAATTTGGATTTATGGGAGCAATTCTTGACAAAGAAATGGAAGTCATTGCAAGTAAATTAGATAAAGACAGAGCATTAATTGAAGATGTGAAAAATGTAGTAGAACATATTAATAGTGGAAAACTTGATAAACAAGTTCTTTCTTCAACATCAAATCAATCATTGAATGATTTAAAAGATATCTTAAATAAAATGATTTCAACAATCAATGAAAATGTAAACAGCGATATAAACCCTATTTTACATCGTTTAGAAGAATATTCTTCTTTAAATTTTGTAAATCAAATAGATAATCCTGATGGAAATATTTCCAGAGGATTAAACAGTTTATGCGAAATTATTAACAATATGTTAAGAGAAAATAAACACAATGGAATAGAATTACAAAACAGTTCAAAAATTCTTTTAGAAAATGTTGATATTCTTAATAAAGCATCAAATGAAACGGCTGTATCTTTAGAAGAAACCGCCGCTGCGCTTGAAGAAATTACAAGTACGGTAAGCAGTAATACGGTTAGAATAAATACAATGTCAGGATATTCAAATGACTTGTCTTTATCTATAAAAGATGGGCAAGAGCTAGCAAATTCCACCGTTGTATCAATGAATGAGATTAATGAACAAACACAAGCAATTGCAGATGCAATTACAATAATTGATCAAATTGCTTTCCAAACCAATATTCTCTCTCTTAATGCAGCCGTTGAAGCCGCAACTGCTGGGGAAGCAGGAAAAGGTTTTGCCGTTGTTGCTCAAGAAGTAAGAAACCTTGCAAGCAGATCAGCAGAAGCGGCAAAAGAAATTAAAACCTTGGTTGAAAATGCAACAAGTAAAACCAATGCAGGTAAAATAATAGCAGATAAAATGATTCTTGGATATAACGTCCTAAATGAGAATATTTCAAAATCTACTGATATTATTAAAGACATTGAAATTTCTTCTAGGGAAGAAAAAATAAGTATAGAACAAATTAACAATGTGGTTAATCGTTTAGATCAACAAACACAAAACAATGCTTCTGTAGCATCTAAAACACATGAAATAGCTCAGCATACAGCAGAAATTGCAAAACAGATTTTAAATGCAGTTAACGAAAAGAAATTTAGAGATAATTAAATGCCTTTTTATTAAATAAGTTAAAAGATTTCACTTTTAACTTATTTTAAATTATTAATAAGCTCATCTTTGCTAAACTGTCAATCTTATTTGCATCTGTGGCGGAACGGTAGACGCGCGGGCTTGAGGGGCTCGTTCTTAACGGAGTGGAAGTTCAAATCTTCTCAGGTGCACCAAAGACAAACTCCCTTAAAACAAAACTTCATTTTTATTGTAAATCTAACATTTATAGTTTAGATTCTATTTGAAAAAAACTCTAACTTAATCTTAGCAAAACTAAAACATCAAAAAAGAAAAATTCTAGAAATAATTTGATTATTCCATCTAATTTGTATATTTTATATTATAATATTGATTATTAAGATTAAAGGACTTTAAATGACTGAAGAGTATAATCCAAATTTTCCCTCAATTGACTCACTGCGATTAAAAGCAAAAGCTAGAATTCCTGGTTTTGCATTTGATTATCTGGACGGAGGGTGTAATGAAGAAATCAATCTGATTAAAAATACAAAAGAGATTAGAGACATAGAGCTGAAACCATATTACCTTAGAAAATACGATAAAATTTCTATGCAAACAGAATTATTTGGTGAGACTTATGATGCGCCTTTTGGTATAGCTCCCGTAGGATTACAAGGCCTAATTTGGCCTGGTGCTGCTGAGATATTAGCAAAAGCTGCTTTTAAACATAATATTCCTTATACTCTTAGTACTGTATCAACTGCTTCCATTGAAAAAATAGCAGAAATTACAGAAGGTAAAGCTTGGTTTCAATTGTATCACCCTGTTGAAGATTCTTTAAGAGATGATCTTATGGAGCGCTGCTATAACGCAGGTATTAAAACTTTTGTTATCTTAGCAGATGTACCTTCTTTTGGATATAGAAATAAAGAAATTAAAAATGGTTTAGCTATTCCCCCAAGAATTACTCTGAATAATATACTTCAAATTATGAGCTCCCCACAATGGGCAATAAAAACCCTTCTTCATGGACAACCAGAATTCAAAACCTTAAAAAAATACATGGATAAAGGTATGAACTTAAAACACCTTGCTCTTTTTATGAACAAAACATTTAATGGCCGATTAAATGAAGATAAAATAAAAGCCATAAGAGATAAATGGAAAGGAAACCTAGTAATAAAAGGTGTGTGTTCTCTTGAAGATACACAAAAATCTATTGATTTGGGTTTGGATGGAATTATTGTTTCTAATCATGGTGGCAGACAATTAGATGCAGGGCAATCATCTATTAAACCTACCCTTGAAATTGTAGAAAAATACAAAAATCAAATAAAAATCATGATGGATTCTGGTATTAGAACAGGTCCAGATATTGCAAGAGTCCTTGCAGCTGGAGCTGAATTTTGTTTTATGGGCCGACCTTTTATGTATGGAGTGGGAGCTTTAGGTGAAAAAGGGGGAGATCATACTATTACAATATTAAAAAAACAACTGCAACAAGTTATGGATCAATGTTGTTGTGAGACTCCCCTTGATTTTCCAAATCATTTAGTAAAATAATACTTGTTCTTCTTGTTTTGAAGAACAAATAATACTGCCTTAAGAAGAAAAAACACAGCAATTTTATTTTATAATCTCTTTTTTTCATACGTATAAAAGGGCAATAAGAACAGATTCAAAATAATTTTCATAATTTATCTTTTTTATAATAAGGGTATTTTTATTTGTTTTAGTAAAAATGGTTTCAGAAATATCTGTTTTAGAAAAAGGGATAAACAATATCAAATTACAGCTGATCAAGATAAAGTAAAAGCGTGTAATCTTCTTCTATCTTTAATTCATAACTCTGTAAAACAAACAAAGTAAAAAATGGGAGTTTTCCTTATTTAAGGGAGAAAAATGTAAAAAAATTTATTTGAAATATGTAATTTTAATCTTATGAATAAATTATATAATTAGTAACTAATATAACATTAATATATAATTTAATGGGCTTGGGTTTTTATTTAACTGGCTAGCAAACAATGGAATTTAACTTAAAAACAAGCAGTGGTTTTCTTTAATTAAGTGAAGATTTTTATTTTTATTTAATCTTCACTATTTTAATAGTATTATTTTAATTTACACTAAGAGCAAAAAGTTTTCCGTATTGGTGATGTGCAATAACAATTACTTTTTCTCCAATTTTAATTCCATTAGAGTTCGATATAAAGGTATGTTTATCGATAAATACATTTTTACCATCAATACTTATAGTTCCAGTTTCACCTTTAATTTGTTTTTTATTTATGATACCAGTAAGATTAATACTAAGGCCTCCTTGTACAACTGTTTGCTCATTTTGTGAATATTTAATCTCACCTGCCATTAATGACAGAGGTAATAACATTGCGCTTATTCCTAATAAAGTTTTTGTAATATTTTTCATTTATTTCCTTTGTTTTTTTAGTTGGATTATATATAATTTACGTGTAGTTAACGTGTAGGTTTAATTTTAATAGAGATTATCATATTTACAAATTTCCAAAAAAATATGAACTTAATTTATTTAGATAGACAAGGATAAAATCAGCAAAAACTATCAGAATCTCTTCTAATCGTATTTTTCCTAGGAATTTTTATCACTGTTTATTTTTTAGTTTGAGATAGATTTTTATAATGAATTTGATATTATAATAAACATGTATATAATTATATATTTTACTCAAGCTTTCTAAGTGAGTATTAAAACTTTCTTCTGATTCTTTGATCTTTATTATTATTTTAGATTAAAGTAAAATAATAGTAAAAATATATGGTACTTTGTGTGAATATTATGATTATAAAATATCTAGGAAAATGGCATGATGAAAAAAAATATACTTTGCATTGATGATGTAGATACAAATTTGTTTACCATTCAAAGTGTAATTGAATATATGGCTGAAGATCAATACAATGTACTCATTGCTATTTCTGCTCGTGAAGGTTTGAAAATTTTACTTAAGGAAAAAATTGACTTAATTTTACTTGATGTAATGATGCCTGAAATAGATGGTTTTGAATGTGCAAAAATAATTAAATCAAACAAAAAAACCAAAGATATTCCTATCATCTTTGTCACTGCAAATAATGATGATAAAACAATTGAAACATGCTTCAATGTAGGAGGTGACGATTATATTAATAAACCCTATAACCCTACAGAATTGCTTTCTCGTATGCGCTTTCATTTAAAATCACGAGAACAAGATAAATTAATTATGAAAGAAAAAGAGTATACCCGCAGTATTTTAGACTCTCAAGACAATCTTGTGTTAGTTACCGATGGCTGTTTGGACTTAACCGTAAACAATGCTTTTCTTGATTTTTTTTCAGTAACAAGTATTGAAGAATTTACTTTAAAACATGATTATTTATCTCATACTTTTTTAGAAGAAGAAGGTTATTTTAGTTTAGCATTGGTCAAAGGGCAAATTACGTGGACAGAAGAAGTTATGAAACGCTCTATTGAAGAAGACCTTCTTGTGAAAATTAAACAGAATAAAAAAGAATATATTTTTAATCTAAAAGCCAAGTCTTTTTCTGATCAATATATTATCACCTTAACAGATATAACACAAATATCGCAACTCTCTTTAGAATATAAGCATGAAGCCAGTCATGATTCTTTAACACAAATATACAATAGGCATATGTTTAATCGTCTAATAGATATGAAAATGACACAGGCAAAAGAGAATGAAAACCCTTTGGTATTTTTACTCTTAGATATTGACTTCTTTAAAAACGTTAATGATAATCATGGACATTTAGTAGGAGATGACATATTAAAACATCTCTCAAGACTTATTCAATCACATACAAGAGAAAATGATCTCTTTGCACGATGGGGAGGAGAAGAGTTTGTACTGGCTTTTGATGTTGACTTAAGTAAAGGACTAGAAATTGCAAATCATTTAAGAGAGTATATTGAAAAAGAGCCCTTTCATATTGCTAAAAAAATAACCTGTAGTTTTGGGATTACACAGTTTCAAGGAAATGATACTTTAGACAGTATGATTCTACGCGCGGATAAAGCACTTTACCAAGCAAAAGAAAACGGTAGAAATCAGGTATGTCATGCCTAAGGGAACAAACAGAAATTTTTTTTTGTTGTCTCTATTCTTAGCTTAATAATTGTTTGAAATTATCGTTTTTTTAAATTTTCAAACAGTTCTTCTTTTTAGATTTGAAAAGAGCAGTATAGTTATTAAACAATCCATATTCTGCTTTTAACATAAAAATAGAAATTATATGTTAGTATTTTTATAAGGATGTCAGATGAAAAAACTTATTCTTATCGTGTATTTCCTTTTTTTTTCCATCTATAGCTATGCTAATGAAAAGTTACGTGTGGGTTTATTTAATATTGTTCCTTATGCTTATATAGAAGAAGGAAAACTTACTGGAATAAGCTATGACATCATTCAAAGCCTAGAACAAGAATTGAATATAAAACTGGAAGTGAAATTACTGCCTTATAAAAGGATGTTACACCATTTGGAATTGGGGAAAATTGATTTTGCTATTTTCTTTTTATCAGATTACAGTGAAGGTTTTAGCGAAAAACTCCTTGCTATGTATGATTTAGAAACAATTGTTCTTGGGAAAAAAGGCTTAAAAATCTCTAGTTATGAAGATTTGTTGGGATTACACATGGCAACACCTCGAGGGGTTAGGTATAATGCTTTTCGCTCAAAAAATAAACAGCTTAATATTACTCCTGTACAAGATTATAAAAATGCCATATTAATGTTGCAGTATCATAATATCGATGCCATAATTGGTCCTAAAGAAATTATTATATACCAACTAAAACTTCTTGGATTAAACATAAATGATTTTGCCCAACCCTATGTACTTACTAAAAATACCGCATGGATTCAGTTTTCGAATAAATCTAAGAAAATGCAATACAAAGATTCTTTGAAAAAAGCAGGGAAAAAACTTTTAGAGACAAATAGAATTGATGAAATTATAAACAAGTATTATCAATAGAATAAAACTTAAAATCTATTCTTATGACAATTTCCCTTGTTTTGAAGGACAAACAATACTGCCATACGAACAAAAAACACAGCAATCTTTTTTCTGTGCTTTTAAAATTTTATTACAATTTGTACACTCATAAAAATAAGCACAAGAATCTTCTTTCATAATCTCTTTTTTTTCATACTTGCAAAAAGGGCACGTAAGAACAGATTCCAAAATAATTTTCATAATTTATCCTTTTTATAATAAGAGTATTTTTATTTGTTTTACTAAGGATGGCTTGATAAAATAGCATAAAATTAATGTTTCTCTTTTACTGTGTAATATTCCTGCATCTTTTAATTTCTTTAAATCTTTGACAAGTAGGCGTGATTTTATATTTAAGATATCACTTAAAGTACAAAGAGATAATTTTTTATGTTTGAGAAGTAAATAAACTATTTGTATTCTTTCTTCATTTCCTAAAAAAGAAAAAAGAACAGAAAGATTATGCAGTTCATGCTTTTTTTGTTTTAAAGTATTTTTTGCATTTTGAATTGTTTTTTCATCTTCTTTTACAGATTTAGATGAATTATCCTTTGACATAAGTATCCTTTATAAATAAAAAGAGCACATTAAATATTTTATTACAGCAAGGCTTAAAACTCTCTTCTTCCTAAATGTACTTCTTTTAATCAAGTCTTATTTATCTGCTTCACATAATCTTTCATATTGTAATCTTTTTTAAACAATATCTTTCTTTTTGTTAGTATAAACTATGAATAAATCAAGCCAAAAATTAGAACAAATATCAAGGCAATGTGATAGCCATATAAGTTTTTATAAATACAATTCACAAAATACCTTAAGTGATAAATATAAAAAAGGACGCGTGGATGCAAGTCTTTGGTTAAATGAGATGATTTATTTTTTTTTAAACAAAGAAAAAAACTTTTTACATGACTTTGATGAAGAAATAAAACGACAAAAAGTGAAAGTAAACAATGTCAAAAATCCCAATTACAAACAGGGTTTAATTGACGAATTAAGTATAATACAGGAGTTGATACATGATAGAGATTTTAACTAGTAGTATTTTTACATTTATTATAATATTTTATATAATAAACAAAAAAAAAGACAAAAATAAACTGCCCTTTGCATTTAGAAAAGAAATATCAAAATCCTAATTTCTTACTTTTTCTATGTTATTATAATGAAAAGGAGTATTTATGAACTTAAGACCTTTTCATTTAGCAATTCAAGTAAGAGATATAAAAGAAGCAAAAGCTTTTTATGGAGATAAACTTGGTTTTGAACAAGGAAGAAGCTCTGAGGTATGGGTAGATTATAATATGTTTGGACATCAATTAGTGGTGCATCTTAACCCTGCTCTAGGAGCAAGTGGAAAAGTATCAAGCATTTGTAATGGTGTTGATGGAAAAGGTGTTCCTGTGCCGCATTTTGGTGTTATTATGGACTTTGAGCAGTGGAATGATTTTTCTAAAGAGATGAAAGAAAAAATTGATGAGTTTATCATTGAACCTTATATTCGTTTTGAAGGACTAGCAGGTGAGCAAGGGACTATGTTTTTCTGTGATCCAAGTGGTAATGCTTTGGAATTTAAAGGTTTTAGAGACATAGAAAAAGAATTATTTGCAACTTAATATTCTTTAAAAGGCTCTTTTTCAAAGAGAGTCTTTTTAATTATCTTCATACAATTCTTTGGCAGTTTTAATAATATCAATACCATATTTGTCTCGCAAAATATTTAAATGAGAATTGAGTTTTTTGATTTTCAAATCACTTTCATATTCAAAAATATTAAAAGTATCCATTCTTTGTTCAATAAAATTACTCACTGTTACATTAAGCTGTACTACATAATGACTGGGATGAATGTCTTGTTCATCAAACATTTTTAATACTGTTTCTTTTAAAAGTAATTCTGAAAACATTCTATTGTTTGTAGAGGTAGCTTTTGCACTCAAATTAAATTCATATTTTATTTTGAGATAAAAGGTTTGGGGATTGACATTTTTTTTGTAAACCAAAAATGCCAAATATCTGCACAAAATAACCACTCTTCTTTTAAGTTCTTCTCGTTTTAAAATAGGATCAAAAGTACGACCAATTCCTATTGATTTAGAAGGACCTCTTTTCTCCAAAGAAAAATCATTAATACCCAAAATTCTATTATAAAGTTGAATACCTGGTTTTTTCCAAGAATAAAATAAATCTTTTCTATCTCGTACTTGTCCTAATTTAGATATACCATAAGCTTTTAGTTTTTCTTGATAAGCTTTTCCTATACCTGTAAAATGCGCAATTGGCATATCTTTAATAAAAGCATAAGAGTCTTCTTCTTTTACAAGTTTAATACCTATTGGTTTAGCATAATTCGTAGCTACTTTGGATAAATACTTAGACTTAGCAAGACCTATTGAAATAGGTAAATTAAACAAACGTAAAATTTCATTTTGTATGTATTTTGCAAAATCATAAACATCGTTATCATCAATAAAACCAGACAAATTTACAAAAAACTCATCAATAGAAAACTGCTCAACTTCTGGTGTTGTTTCTTCTAAAAAAGAAAGAAGTTTATAAGACAGTTCATGATACAAAGGATAATCAGGACTTATCATATGAAGGTGGGGACACAAAGACAAAGCTTCATTTACACTCATTGCTGTTTTAACACCACACGCTCTTGCTTCATAAGAAGAAGTAGTAATAATACCTCGTATACGTCCATCTGCATCTACAAAATATTTCTGTGGATTTTTTTCTTGTTTACTCAAAATTGAAGAAACAAAAGCACCAGAATTTTCTGAGACATAACGTTTTTGTTTGCTTTTATTAAAGATATTTAAATTACTTCGTCCACCCACGGCTACAGGGATATTGAGCAAACTTTTATCAATACTTCTGTGGGCAGATACAAAAAAACAGTCTAAATCTAAGTGCATAATCATAAAAACATTATAACTCATTTAAAAAAAAATAAAGATAATATTACATTTTGTTATAATTTGATATTATGGGAAAACAAAAAAAGGATATATTATAGAGAATTGTAGAAACTGTAAACGTGAAGTAGTAAAAAAAATAAAACGTTGCCCTTATTGTGGAATTATGAATCCAACGGTTAATTTAAAAGATATTTTTCTAGGCATTGTTTTTGTTTTATTTGTTGCAGGAATTTTCACCTATTTTCAATAAAACTAGCGTTTTTTTAATAAATAAGCGCGTATAAAAAATCCCATTACTAAACCTATAGCTAAGCCTATAAAGTGAGCATACCAAGCAATAGGTAAACCTATTAATAAAGGGGCTACTGAAATAATCAAAATCCAAGTAATAATTCCTGATCTTTGTGTTTTATCCACAAGGGCAATAAATCCCATTAGAACAGAAATTGCTCCTGAAGCTCCTACTAAATTATGATTAAAGCCAATACTGTACATAAAATAAAAACTGCCAAGTGATGTTAATAAACCACCTATAAAATATAAGGATAAGAAAATACCTTTTCCAAAATACTTTTCAATCATATTTCCAAATTGATATAAAACAAACATATTCATACCTAAATGTCCAATACCACCATGGGCAAACATAGTTGAAAGTATTTGATAATAATAACCTTCTCTTAAAAAAAGAATATTAAGACCCATTCGAACGGTTCCATATTCAATATTGGTTTGCACTAAGTACATAAGGACTGTTAAGCCTATTATGATGTTTGTGAAAGTAAATGTTTTAATATTTTGTAACATTGTGTTTAAAAGCCTTTATTGTACAGGAGATAGCATCTTTTATACTTGTTTCATTATAAGATAGTAAATCTGTATTCATAATAAAAGATTCTTTACCATTGATTCTAAAAGATGTTAATAGTCTTGCAACACTATTATTATTTATATCTTCATTTTCAATAAATTCGTATTTGATTTTTACATAATGTTTATGAGTATTGGTACTTAAGATATTAAGTTCTTGCATAAAGTACCTGTTGCTTTTTGATAGTTTTATTTTACTTTTTATAAAAGAAGTTTTATTTAGGGCTTCTAAGATTCCCCCATCTAAAATATATCTTCCTTTTAAGATCAAAGCATCTTGGATATTTAATAATTTTTGATTTATAATTTTATCACTGCTATTATTAAGCAACTGACAAGCTAGAGCAGAATTTAATCTTGGTTTTTCTTTTACTATATATCTAAGATAAAAAGTTAAAACAACAGTAACCAAAATAATAGTGACAAGAGAAAACCAATTATTTATTATTTGGCTTTGCCTTGCACCTCTTCTCATTTAAAATCTATACCAACGTTAATTTTAATACATCATCTATATTATCAACAGGAATAATATCCATAGCATCTTTTACTTCTTCTGGAATATCTTCTAAATCCCTTTCGTAGTTTTTACGTGGAATTAATGCTGTTTTCATTTTTGCTTTATAAGCAGCAATTAGTTTTTCTTTTAATCCCCCAATAGGTAATACTTTTCCACTTAAAGTAAGCTCACCCGTCATTGCTAAATCAGAACGTACTTTTTTTCCTGATAAAATAGATGCAATAGATACAGCCATAATAGCTCCAGCACTTGGGCCATCTTTAGGGGTTGCACCTTCTGGAATATGTAAGTGAATATCGTAACGTTTATAAATTTCAGATGAATCTAATTTTATCTTGTCATCTTTTTCTTTAAGATTTAAAGGAATACTGTCTTGATCAATTTTAATTTTATTGTTATCAATTAAAACTTTTACTACTGAAAAAGAAATACGCGAAGATTCTTTCATTACATCGCCTAAATTTCCAGTAACACTTAACATTCCTTTTCCCTTAATTTTAATGGCTTCAATTTTTAATACATCGCCACCAACAGCAGTCCATGCTAAACCATTTGCAATACCAACTTGATTCTGTTTGTCTGCTTGATCTATTTCAAAAATAGGATTGTCTAAATATTCTTTTATATTTTTACTTGTAATAGATACTTTTTTTAAATCTTCATTCATTACAATTTGTTTTACTGCTTTTCTAAATAATTTAGAAAAAACACGTCTTAAGTTTCTAACCCCTGCTTCTCTTGTATATTTTTCAATAATAACTTCCAGCGTAGGTTTACTTAAATTTACTTCTGATTTTTTAAGTCCATGTTTTTCCAATTCTTGAGGAACTAAATAGTCTTTTGCAATATGATATTTTTCATTTGGTGTATAGGAAGATAATTCAATAAATTCCATTCGATCTCTTAAAGCAGGAGGAATTCTTCTGGCATCATTAGCTGTTGCTACAAAAATAGCTTGAGATAAATCAATTGGGAAGTTTAAATACTGATCTCTAAATTCATGATTTTGCTCAGGATCTAAAATTTCTAACATTACGGCACTTGGATCGCCTCTATTATTAGCACCTATTTTATCAATTTCATCCAATACAATTACAGGATTCATTTGTTTTGCATCAATTAAAGAAGTAACAAGTCTACCAGGCATTGCTCCAACGTAGGTTCTTCTATGTCCTCTTAATTCATTCACATCTTCCATTCCACCTAAAGCTATTCTAGCAAGAGGTCTTTTTAATGCTTTTGCAATAGAGTTAGCTAAAGATGTTTTACCAACACCAGGAGGTCCTACAAAACATAAAACAGTTCCTTTTGTCATTAAATTATTAATATTTCTTTTTTCTAATAATTCTTTTACCGCAAAATATTCAGAAATTCGCTCTTTTGCTTTACTTAATGAATAATGATCTTTATTTAATTGTTCTTCAACATTTAAAACAGAGATTTTTTCATTGGCAAATTTTCCAAAAGGCAATTCCAGTACTTGTTCAATATAGGTTTGTAATAAGGAAGCATCGGGTGAATCTTGATGCATTCTTGAGAGTTTATCAATTTGTTTTTTGGTTTCTTTATAACCATCTTTGGGCATATGTGCTTTAATTTTTTTAAGTTTTTTTCTATAATCTTTTATTTCTTCGTCTTTTTTATTATCCGTACCCAATTCTTGGTTAATGGCTTTAATTTGTTCTTTTAAGAAATAATCTTTATGTGTTTTTTCGATTTTTGAGTTTACTTTTTGTGTAATCTCTTTTTGAATACGTAAGTTCTCGCACTCTTTTTTTATGGTTTCTATTAAATCAATTAATCTGATTTCTAAATTTACTTCTGAAAATAATATATACGCTTCGTCTTTTTTAACGCGTAATACAGATGAAATTAAATCTGCAATTCTACTTGCATCATTGTTTTCATCAATGGTTTTAATTAAATCAGCAGGAAACTTTGAATTAAGTCTTGAAAGTTTTTTCACCTGATCTCTTAATAAATCAATCAAAGAATTGATTTTCTCTTCTTTTGAAACAATATTTTCAAGTATTTCTACTTGTGCAAAAGTGCTATTTTCTTCATTAAAAGAAGAAATTTTACCTTTAACTAAACCTTGAAATAATACTTTAATTTTTCCATCAGGAAGAGAGACTTTTCGCATGATATTGCCAATAACGCCTACATCATAAAAATTGTCTTTTTTTCTTGCACCTTCAAAACCAGCTTTTGAAACACTTACAATAACCAATTTATTTTCTGCTATTGCATACTCAACTGCTTTGATATTTGTCTCATCACTTAAAAAAAGTGGCGCAATCATAAAAGGATATAAAAATACATCGTCTTCTATAATTAATGGCAGTTCTTGTGGAAATTCATCATAATTTTCTAATTCCATATTGTTCCTTATTGAAATATTCGTTTATACCATGGAGTATGTACTTTTTCTACTTCTTTTAAATTAACAGCACTATCTTCAACTCTTTTTTTATAAATAGCAGCTGCTTCTGGTTTATCAATTCTAGTATACAAAGCAGCAATTTCATCATCAAAAATAGCTTTTGCATAGCCCAGTCTTGTATTCATAGTATGTACAAGTGGCAAGTATTTTGATTTTGGAAACTTAACAATAAACTCTTGAATTTCATCAAGAATTTCACTTACCAGTTTTTGATTTCTAAATTCAGCATTAAAAGCCAAAAACTTTGATTTTATTTTAAAATATCTAACATAATCCACATTTTTACTTTGCGCAAAACGTTTTAAATATTCATCCAAATAATAATTTGCTAATTCATACTCTTCTTCTTCTACATGAGCATTTGCCAATATTACTAAAGATGTTGGAATTAAAGGAGAATTTCTGTGTTCAGAATTTAATGAAGTATAGGTATCATCAGCTGCATCTAAATCCCCTTGATTAATAGATGTAATCATTTCATTGTACCAATAACTTGCACTTTGATTATAAACCGTAATTTTTTTAGAAGAACACGCTTGAAAGAAAACGGCTAAAGATAGAATAAAAAGTAGTGATTTGAAATACATAGATAGTTTTTTTGTACTTTGCATATTATTGCCCCTTTGTTAAAGCGGTTATTTTATCTAATATTTGCTTAGGAAAGATTTGCTATACTTAATTTATAGTAAAAAGAATGAAATAAAAAAGGCTATTTATGAAACTGACATTAATCGGAAATGGAAATATGGCACAAGCATTGCTTCGTGGATTGGTTAAAGATTACGACATTGAAGTAATCTCGCGGGATGAAAAAAAACTTTCTCAAATTAAACAAGAATATCCAGAAATATCTGTGAAACGACTCAATGAAAACAATGAAGACATTGAAGGTAAGAATATATTGTTTTGTGTTAAACCTTATGCGCTGGAATCGGTATCCTTACGTTTAAGTGGAAAAGCTAATACCATATATTCTATTCTTGCAGGAACTAAAATTGATACCTTAAGAAAACACCTAAGCGCAAAACATTATATTAGAACCATGCCTAATATTGCAGCTTCTCATAATGCTTCTATGACTTCTATTACAGGAGATAAAGAAGTCAAAAATGATGCCATCGAAATTTTCTCAAAAATTGGGGATACTTTATGGGTAAATACTGAAAATGAACTGGATATTGCAACAGCAATTGCTGGAAGTGGACCTGCATATTTAGCAATTATTGCAGAAGCGCTGGCAGATGGAGGCGTAAAAGCCGGACTAGAGAGAGCTCATTGTATGAAACTTGTTGCTGGATTATTTACAAGTACGGCATATTTATTAAAACACAATCATCCAGCACTTATAAAAGATCAAGTAACTTCTCCTGGAGGTACAACAGCAGCAGGACTTGCCGCATTAGAAGAAAATAAAGTAAGAGATGCAATGATAAAAGCAGTAGAAGCTGCCTATCTTAGAGCTTATGAGCTTGGCCAAAAATAGTTTTTCTCTTTTAGAGACTTTACTTAGCATTATTATTTTATCTTTAGTAGTAAGTGGTTTTTTTAACATACTTACTATTAATGAAAACAAAACAGATGATATACTAATATTTACTCAAAAAACACCTGTAAAAATCCATATTATTAAAGATAAAATAAAACAAACACTTAGCGTCAATAAACAAGAAGTGAAAAATAATTCTTATACACTAGTTAAGTACAGCCTTCCATGAAAAAGTCTTTTACCCTCTTAGAAGTAATTTTTGTTTTATTACTTACATCTATAATAATTAGCTCTACTGTATTGTTTATTAAAAATATGCAAGAAAATAATAAACACAATTTACAAAGAAGAGTTCTTGACCTTGATTTATTATCCACTTTTATTTTCATACAAAATAATATAAAAAAAGTAAAAGATTTAAAATATGAAAATAAAAACTTATATTTTCAGAACAAACTTTTATTGGAAAATATAAGCAGTTTTTCTATAGTAAAAAACAAAAAAATCTATTTTTTAAATATTTGTATAAAAGAGATCTGCAAAAAAGACTTTTTAAATGAATAAAAAATCTTATATACTTTTATTAAGTATTTTTTTATTGGCTGTATTTTCTTATGTATCTTTGGATATCTTGAAAAATATAAATCTTAAACAAGAAAATCAAAGCAAAACTATTCTTTATCAACAAGCAAAATTACATTTAAACTTTTTAGAAGAATATATAAAAAAATACCCTATAAAAGAGAGCATGAGCATAGAAAACGACTTATTCGAAATTTATGCTTTTAAAAAAGATATAAAAACCGACTTATTTGTAAAATACAAACAAGAAGGTTTTTTCATATCTTTACACAAAGAGTTATTAGAGCAATAAATCTATTATTTTAAGAGCTAAATGAAGCGCTTTACTTCTATGAGAGAGTGATTTTTTCACTTCATAGGGTAATTCAGCTAGCGTTTTATCATAATTCTTTGGAATAAACATAGGATCATAACCAAACCCACCCTCTCCTTTTGTTTGTGTGATTACAATTCCGTGCATCCAAGCATGAACCGTATATACTTGATTTTTATAAACAATAGCAATACAAGCCGTGTAATACGCATCTGCACTATTAAGATCTTTTTCTTTTAGATTTTTTATTAATTTGTTGTTATTTGAGCTGTCACTACCTTCTTTTGAATATCGTGCAGAATAAATTCCTGGCTCCCCATTAAGAGCAGGTACAGTTATTCCAGAATCATCTGATATAACAATACAGTTATCATCATTTAATTTATCATATACTTCTTTTGCTTTTTTAATGGCATTTTCTTGAAAACTTAAACCATCTTCAATTATTTCAAAATCTCCTAAAATTTCACTATAAGGGATAATATCAACCTTTGGTAAAAGTTTTTTAAATTCTTCAATTTTGCCTTTGTTATTACTTGCTAATATAATTCTCATTTTTTGCCTTTTATTAGTGGGTACATTTAATACTTTTATAAAATATCATTTCTTACTTTTAGAATTTTAATAGTTATTAAAATAAATTAGTATATAATCCTAAATATTTTAACTAAAATTGGGATTAACTATGTTTAAATTAATATTACCACTTTCACTAATTATTGCTTTGCGATTTTTAGGATTGTTTCTTGTTTTACCTATTCTGTCTGTTTACGCTATTAATTTAGAAGGTGCAACTACAACTCTTGTTGGATTAGCTATTGGTGGTTATGCACTAACTCAAATGATATTTCAAATACCCTTTGGAATGTTTAGTGATAAAGTAGGTAGAAAAGGAACTATTATTGCAGGGCTATTGCTTTTCATTATTGGTTCTTTAGTCTGTGCAATCGCCACTGATATTTACACCTTATTAGTGGGTCGATTTTTACAAGGTTCTGGAGCTATTGCTGCTGTTGTTATTGCAATGATCAGTGATTTAGTAAAAGAAGAACAAAGACCCAAAGCAATGGCAGTAATGGGATCATTTATTGGAATGTCTTTTGCTATATCTATGTTAGCAGGTCCTACTATTGGAGCTTATGCTGGAGTTTCAACCTTGTTTTATGCAACAGCAATTATGGCCTGTATCTCGATTTACATTTTAGTAAAAAAAGTACCAAACCCTCCAAAAATTACCCATTCGTATAATGGAAAGTCTAAATTTAAAGAAGTATTTTTAAATTCAAACCTAGTAAAAATGAATATTACAAACTTTTTACAAAAAGGTTTAATGACTTTTGCATTTATGATTATTCCAATGGTATTAATACAAACTTTTTCATGGGATTTAAAAGATTTATGGCAAGTTTATTTACCTGCAATGATTCTGGGAATACTTGCAATGGCACCTGCTGCTATTATTGCTGAGAAAAAAGGGAAGTTTAAAGAAATTCTGATTATTGGAGTTATTTTATTTGCTATTTCTTATTTAATAATAGGAACTGCCCAAACTGCTACTATGTTTGGAGTAGGAGTAGTTGTATTTTTTGTTGGTTTTAACATGCATGAACCAATTATGCAATCTTTAGCTACTAAATTTGCAAAAGTACATCAAAGAGGTTTTACCCTAGCGATTTTTAATTCTTTTGGTTATTTAGGAACATTCTTAGGTGGAATTTTAGGTGGAGTTTTTTACGAAAGCGTTTCCTTAAATGATATTGTAATAGTAATAGCTGTTATTTGTGTTTTATGGGCTGTTTTGATTTTTACAATTCCTAATCCATTAAAGAAAAAGAATTTATATATTTCTTTAGAAGAAATTAATAAAGAAAAACTGGAAAGCCTTCATGATATAGAAGCTATTGATGAGTGGTATATTAACAATTCAGAAAATATTGCTATTGTTAAATACGATCAAGACAAACTTTCAGAAGAAGCACTTAAGAAAGTATTAAAATAATTTCTTTTATACTGAACTCTTGGTTAGTATCAAAGGTTAGTATATGAAACAATCACAACAAGATAGATAAGAAATATGAAAAAGCTCTTATCTATCCTCTCTTTAAGCACTATTTGTATCAGTATTATTGCTGCAACTTCTAATGTTAATATCACGCCTAAAAAAATGGCACAATTCTCCAAAAAATACGGCCCACAAGCAACCAAAAGAGTTGAAATATGGGACAGAATTATGCAAGAATCTCAAAATAAAAAAGTCCTTCATAAACTTAAAAACGTTAATGATTTTTTTAATAAAATAAAATACAAAAGAGATTTAGCACACTGGGGAAAGAATGATTATTGGGCGGCTCCTTTTGAATTTATGGGCACAGGAGCAGGAGATTGCGAAGATTATGCTATTGCTAAATACTATTCTTTGATTAAATTAGGAATACCTGAACATAAACTAAGAATTACCTACGTTAAACTTTTAAGAAAACGAACAAAATATGAAGAAGCACATATGGTACTTACGTATTATCACAAAAAAAACTCAACACCAATTGTACTTGATAATGTAAATAAAAAACTGCAACTTGCAAGTAAAAGAAAGGATTTGAAACCAATTTATTCATTTAATGCAAATGGACTATGGCAAGCCAAAAATAAAGGAAAGTCTAGTATTAAAATTGGTTCAAATAATTTAAAAGCCTGGCAAGATTTAATGACCAGAATTTAAAGGGGAAATAATGTCTTTATCCAAACAACTCTATATAATCATATCATTTATATTTTTAATGATATTTACAGGAAATTTTATTATATCTGTTAATAATACTAAAGAGTATTTACAATTAGAATCTACTACCAAAGCTCAAGATACAGCTACTTCTCTTGGATTAACGTTAAAAGCGTATATGAAAGATAAAAAAGACCCTGAGATTGTATCTATTATTAAAGCTATTGCAAACAGAGGATTTTATAAAGAATTACGTTTAGAAGATAGCAGTTTTACTTTTATTCAAGATGAACTTTTAATTCAAAATAAGACTATTGCACTAGATAAAGCATGGGAAGTATCTAATGTATCTACCGATGCTGTTTATGGAAATATAGAAAGAATGCATGAAGATGATGATTTATTAAAAGAACTTGCATCCTTAGAAAATGAAGAATTTATAGCAAATGAAGAACAAAGCACACAAGTATATAATTTTATTCCAAATGATAGTTATTTAAAAGGAGGAGATATTCCTATTCACTTTAGCATTGAATTTGAAGGAGAGAAAAAAGAACTTAGCAGCATTATTACTATGAATAAAGTATTAGCCAAAGTAACTAGAAATGTGAAGTTTGATTATATTCCTCAGTGGTTTATTGATTCTTTTACCCTTGAAATGAAAGAACAAAAAAGTGAAATATCAGATGGTTGGAATACAGCAGCTATTATTTATGTTTCTGCAAATCCAGGGGATGCTTATGCCAAACTATATGAACAAGCAAAAGCAGCTATTATTTACGCCCTTGTTGCTTTTATTATCTCAATGTCACTCTTAGTTTTCTTTTTACAGTTTATTTTAAAACCTCTAAAAAATATAGAAAAATTGGCTAAAAACATTTCATCAGGAGAATTTTCGAAAATTTCAAAACTTCCTTTTACCACAGAAATTAAAAATGTTGCTATTGCCATGAATGAAATGTCTGGGAAAATTGAAGGAATTATTAAAAAACTCAATAAAAATCTTGAAAATATGACAAAAAAAATATCTTTAGATGATTTAACGGGTTTACAATTGTTACAAACCTTTGAAACCGATATGAAAAAAATGTTCATTACAAAAACAGATGGATATGTATTAAGCATTAAAATAGCAGATCTTGGTTCTTATGCTAAAAACCATTCTTCTTCTGATGTAGATAGTTTTATCAAACGTTTTGCTAGGATTTTAAATGAAACGAAAAAACATTTTATTTTTGAAATTTCTGCCTACAGATTCTTTGGTTCTGAATTTGCAATGATTGTTAAAAATAAGAATTCAAAAGATATTAAAGAACTTACCGCTTATTTAAAAAATGAATTTGAAATTTTTGGGAAAGAAGTGGATAAAAATAATATTGCCTATATGGGCGCTACTCCTTTTAATCAAATAGGAACAACACCCCAAATGTTAATCGCTGCTAATGAATCGTGTGAAGCGGCAAAACAATTAGGCCCTAATGAAGCTATAATTAGAGATGAAAATGATTTAGCACGGGATATGCTTTCATGGAAAGATTTAATTTTTGATATTATTGAAAATTCAAAATTTGAAGTAGGATATATTGGTGATGCTAAAGTACTAAATGGCAGTAATATGAATACCCTCGTAATGCAAGAAGCATTTAGTCATGCAAAAGATAAAAACAATGTGCAAATTCCTATTGGAACCTTTGTTTCTATTGCTGAGAAGTATAATAAGATTATTGATTTTGATAAAGCCGTTGTTAATCAAGTTATTAATCATATAAAATACAATAAAATAGCCCATGATATTTCTATTAACTTATCGCTTGATTCTATAAGCGATAATTTATTTATTGATTGGATTACAAGAACATTAGAAGAAAATACAAGTATTTCTTCTCAGCTTATTTTTTCAATTACTGCTTATGGAGTAGCAAAAGATATTGATTTATTTAAAAAGTTCTCTCATAAAATCAATACAGCTGGTGGAAAGATCATTGTGAAACGTTTTGAGTCAAAATTTATTCCACTTGATCGTATCAAAGATTTAAAAATAAATTATATTAGATTAGCAAGAGATTATACTTCTGGAATCAATAAAGATGCTGGAAAACAAGCTTTTGTTGAGTCTATGCAAGAACTCTCTCATTTACTTAATATAAAAGTATATGCAGAAAATGTTAAAGATGAAGACGATTTAAATCTCATTAAATCCATTAACCTCTACGCTGCAAGTAGGTAAATAAAGGCTTAAGAGCAGCTCTTGCTATGCATGAGCTCCTTTTCGTTAATACCTCATTAATATTATTTTCTTATAATTACTTAATTATATTCATATAGGATTAAAATGTTCGAAAAAACAATTCGCTTTTTTATTAACAATTCACGAATGAACTACACCTTGTTTTTTTTAGTATTTGCCCTTGGTATTTACTCTTATATAAAAACACCCAAAGAAATTTTTCCTAATTTTGAATTAGATGTTATTACTGTAAGTGGTTCATATAGCGGTGCATCTGTTGATATTTTAAATAAACTTGCTGTTAATGATCTTGAAAAAGACATTAAAAATATTGAAGGCATAAAAAATATCACCTCGATAATTTCACCCTCACGCTTTACTTTAGTTGTTGAACTAAAACCTGGTTCAAACAAATACAATACTGCTAACAAAATGAAAGATGTGGTTAGCAATTTAAAAAGCTCTTTACCTGATGATATGGATGAACCAAGAGTAAGTGTAATAGAAATAAAAAGAGATTTAATAGAATTAAGTATTACGTCTTCAACATTAAATGTATTAGAAATTAAAGAAGTAGCAAAATATGCAAAAGATAAAATTCTTTCTCTTAAACATATTGCAGAAGTTTCTATGTATGGAGACTCAGATAAATATTATGAACTTTTAATCAATGAAAAAAAACTCTTAGCTCTTGATATTAATAAAGATGTTTTATACCAAGCAATATCAAGGCTTTCTTATATTTTTCCCTTGGGTAAAATTGAAGGAGAAAAACACTATTTTTTATCTACTTATAATGGGGCCAAAAATAAAAAAGAACTCGAAAACTCTCTTTTAAAATTGGGAGATAAATTTATTTATTTAAAAGACATAGCACAGGTAAACAAACGTTATGAAGATACATCTACTTTATTTTCAATTAACGGTAACAATGCCTTAAATCTAAAAATAAAAATGAGTAATACAGGAAACTCAATTGTACTTGCCAAAGAAATTAAAGAAGCAGTAAAACTACTGCAAAAAGAAAATTCGGATATTACGTATATTTTAAGAGACGACAATTCAACAAGAATCGTTGATCGCTTAAATATTGTTATCTCTAATATTATTCTAGGAATTATACTTATCACTATTTTAGTTGTTTTTTTAATAAATACCAGAATGGCAATAATTATAGCCATTGGTATTCCTACTTCTTTTGTAATGGGCGCTATATATTTTTATTTTTTTGGTTATACCATTAATATGATTTCTTTAATTGGGGTTATGATAGCTATTGGAATAGTTGTTGATGATGCTATTGTTGTAAGTGAAAATATACAACAACACATAGAAGAAGGAATGGAACCAAAAGAAGCTGCTGTTATTGGAGCAAAAGAGATGGCAAAACCAGTTACTATTGCATCGCTAACAACTTTATTTTCTTTTATTCCTATGCTTTTATTAAGTGGAACAATGGGAGAGCTTTTAAAATTAATACCTATTGCTTTTTCTGCATTGATTTTTGCTTCTTTGATTGAATCTTTTATCTTTTTACCTATTCATGCAGCCCATACTTTGAAAAAAGGTGCAAAAGTTCTTTCATGGAAACCTGCTAATAGAATATATTCTAAATTAATTCATTTTTTCATGAGCTGGAAAAAACCTTTTTTAGCTCTTTTTATTATTTTTATTCCTTTATTAATATATACCTTAGTTTCCAATTCTAAGTTTCATATGTTTCCTAGGTTTGATAGCAGTAAAATCAATATTACGATTAAAGCAGACGTGAATACCACTCTGGAGCAGTCCTATAAAATCGTACAAAATATAGAAAAAGATTTGTTAAAAGAAAAAAAGAACTTTTTTATTAAAGAAGTTTCTTCCGTTGCTGGTTACAGACGTGATAATGGCGGGAATTCTGAGAGATATCCTTATGTTATGTTTGTCACCATTGAATTAGAAAAACTAAAAGCAATGAATTTTGTGGATAAATATATCACACCTTATTTAAGTTTTTATTACAATAAAGAAAACAGAATAAGAGATGAAAAATCTTTTGTCATTGCAAAAAAAGTAAAATCTTGGTTAAAAAAACAAAACTATGAAAAACAATACAACTTAAGCGATATCTCTGTAAAAGAGCGTAAAGTAGGTCCTGTTAAAGCGGACTTGAAAATTGCTTTTAATTCAAGTAATTATTACAAAAGTGTTGAACATATTGATAAAATAACAAAATATATAAAAACACTTGAGGGCATAAAAAATGTTGCATCTTCTGCTAATTTTGGAATAGAAGAGATTAAATTAAAAGTAAATGCTTACGGTGAAAGTCTTGGGCTTAATGAATATACCTTAGGTACAAAAATATCTAATATTTATTTATCTAAGAAAAAAACAGTTTTATTTGATGAAGAAGGAATGCTTGATTTAAAAATTCAGTCATTAAATAAAGATGAAAAAGACGGTTTACAAAATCTTATTATTGAAATAGAAGACTCAAAATATGTAAGACTTAGTGAAGTAACAACTTTTGTAAAAATAAAATCCTTTGAAAGTTTATTAAAAGAAGATGGAGTGGTTAATTTCTTTTTATATGCCAATGTAAACAGTGAAATAATAACAGCCAGTGAACTGATAGAAAAAATACAACCTTTGTTAGAAGAAGCAAGAAAAGATGGGATTAAACTTACTTTTAAAGGGGAAGAAGAAAAAAAAGAAGAACTAAAGAATGATATGCTTCTGGCAAGCGCACTTGCTTTGGTTCTGATTTTTTTATCTATGCTGTATTTATTTAATTCTTTTAAAAATACCTTAATACTTATGTCTGTTATTCCTTTTTCAATTCTAGGGGTACTCATAGGACATAATGTACTTTCTTTAAATCTTAGTTTGCCTTCTATTATTGGAGGTTTAGGGCTAGCTGGTGTTGTTATTAATGATGGAATTATAATGATGACTTTTTTAACTAAAGCCAAAAATATAGAAGAAGTTTTTTATTATTCTGCCAAACGTTTTAGACCAATTGTATTAACAACAATTACAACAATAGTAGGACTTTGTACTTTAATGTTTTTCCCCACAGGACAGGCAGCTATTTTTCAACCCATGGCTATTGCTTTAGGCTTTGGACTAGCTTGGGGGACTGTGCTTAACTTGGTGTATTTACCTGTTATGTATACTTTTGTAAATAAACTCAAGTAGTTTTATTTTTATAAGAAAATAAAAATACTTTTTAAAGCATCAAACCCAACATCAGTAACATCTACATCTAAGATTTTTAAAGAGTTGTTTGAGCGATCTATCATTTGAGTTAAAATAACTTCAAAAGAAAAATTAGAAGAAGATAAAAAACTTTCTTTTTTATTTTTAATATATTCCAAATTTTCTAAAGCAATTAATTTGATATTGTTATTCTTTTTTAGTTTTTTTGCCAATTCAATTTGCCAATTATTTTGCCAAGTTAAAAACATATAGGAACCATCTAATTTTTTAGCCGATTTAATTTTCCACTTAATCACTTGTAAATTATGATGCAGTTTTTTTAACTTATCAATATTATAAAAATACGAGGTGAGTTTATGTCCTTTATTAATTTCATAAGATTGATAAATTAAATAATAGATTCCAAGAATTAAAAAATCATTTCTGTTTTTAATATTTTCTTTTGAAAAGGCCAAATTTAAATATATTTTATAATCCGTAACTTTTTGATTCTTAAAAGTAAGGAAAACATTATTTGATAGATTTTTTATCAAAGAAGTCATTTCTTGATTTTTTTCATGATTATAAGAATTGGGATTTCTAGTATTAAGTTTTTGTTGTAGTTTTAAAAGAAGGTTTATTGAACTTACATAATTACTCTTCATAATAGAAGCAGATTGGGTTTGAAAAAAAGTACTGTAGTCTTTTTGTGTTGTGCTACAAGCAGTAAATATAAATAAAATTAAAACAGTGAATACTAACCTCATTAAAATCCTATTATATTTATCTTCTACAAAACAGCTAAGCTGTTTTGTTTACATTATCGCCTTAAGTTCATTGTTAATTTTCTCTAATTTATTTTGCGCTTCTTCAAGGGCTTTTCTATTAGCAGTAATTACTTCTTCTGGTGCATTTGCAACAAAACGTTCATTCTTTAACATTCCATTTAGTTTATCAAATTCTTTTTGTGTTTTTTCTTTTTGTTTGCTTAATTTATTAATAATAGGGGTCATATCAATTTCTGATGTTGGCAGATATACTTCTAAATTATCAGATACATCTGTAATTGAGTTTTCTATTTTAGCTTCAACAAATTCTATTTCTATTACTTTCGCAAGTTTTTCAATAAAAGGTTTTGCTATTTCTTTATCAATATTTACATCTATTTTAATATAGGCTTTAGAAATTTTACTGTTTCCCATATCAATAATTACTTTTGCACGTCGTACTGAAGTAATTGCTTCTTCTATATATGCAAACATTTTTTCAACTTCTAAATCTCTTTTAAGCACTTTAGGATAAGATTTAATCATAATTGACTCAGAGTCTTCTAATTTAGTCAATGACAGTTTTTGATATAGATACTCTGCAATAAAGGGCATAAAAGGTGAAGTTAATTTAAGTGTTTCTTTAAAAATAGCTCCTAATTCAAATAATGAGTCTTTTGACGCTTTTGAATACTCAATTCCCCAATCACAAAATTCATTCCAAACAAATTTATACAATGCAGCTGCTGCTTCATTAAATTTATACGTATCTAAAGCAAGTCTAACATCGTGTGTAGTAATTGCAAGTTTAGAAAGCATGTATTTCCCAAGAGCTGTTTTAATTTCAATATCTTCTAAATCAGCAAACTTAATAGGAATATTTGTATTATTGGCTTCATTTTGATTTTCTAAGTTCATTATAAAAAAGTTAGCGGCATTGTAAAATTTATTGGTAAAGTTTCTGTATAAATCTAAGTGTTTTTTCCCAAGTTTTATATCTCTACCTTGAACGGCTAAATATGCCAGTGAAAATCGTACGATATCTGCTGAAAATTCTTCAACCATATCCAAAGGATTGATTACATTTCCTTTAGATTTTGACATTTTTGCACCGTTTTCATCTCTTACAAGAGCATGCATATAAATATCTTTAAAAGGAAGTTCTTTTTTAAAGTGATCACCCATCATCATCATTCGTGCAACCCAAAAGAACATAATGTCAAAACCTGTAATTAATAAAGAGTTTGGATAAAAATCTTTTTCATCATTTTCATTGTATAAATCTTTTAATTTATCGTTATTTCCCCAACCCAAAGGCGACATTGCCCATAAAGCAGATGAAAACCACGTATCAAGAACATCTGGATCTTGTGTATAATCTTTGCTGTTACATTTAGGACAAGCTTCTGGCTCATCCGCTTTATCTGCCCATTGATGGTTACACTTACTTTCATTACACGTGAAAACTGGAATTCTATGTCCCCACCATAATTGTCTCGAAATACACCAAGGTCTTAATTCATCCATCCAAGCAGTATAAGAATTAATCCAATGAGGAGGATGAAATAAACTTGTACCCTCTTTTGCTCGCTCTTTCGTTTGTTCTTTAGTTTTATCAATGGAACTTTGAGCCATTTCATTGCTTAAAAACCATTGTTGAGATATAAAAGGTTCTACAATATTTTTACATCTGTAACAATGCCCTACTTGATGAACATGGTCTTCAATTTCAGTAATATAACCTTCTTCTTGAAGTTTTTTAACAATATGTTCTCTTGCTTCTAAGCGCTCCATTCCTTGAAATTCTCCACAATATTCATTTAAAATACCTTTTTCATCAAATACTTTAATAAATTCTAAATCGTGTCTTTTTCCTACTTCATAATCGTTTTGGTCATGGGCTGGTGTTACTTTAACAATACCCGTTCCTACTTCCATATCAACATGAGTATCTGTAATAATTTTAATACTTCTGTTTGTTAAAGGTAAATATACTTCTTTTCCAACAAGTGCACTGTATCTAGTATCATCTGGGTGAACCATAATAGCAGTATCCCCAAAATAAGTCTCAGGTCTGGTTGTTTTTACTTCTATTTGTCCGGCATCATCTTTAAGTTTATATACCATGGTATAAAACTTACCTTGAACTTCTTCATGTTCAACTTCAATATCACTTAAAGCTCCATCGTGTGTACACCAATTTACCATATAAGTATTTTGTGAAATATGCCCCTCATTAAATAAAGATACAAAAGCTTCTTTTACCGCTTCTTTTAAACCTTCATCCATAGTAAATCGCTCACGTTTCCAAGCAGGAGTAACACCTAGTTTTCTCATTTGGTGAACTATATTTCCACCACTTACTTCTTTTTGTTTCCACGCATGTTTTAAAAACTCTTCACGACCTACTTCTTCTTTAGACGTTCCAGCAGCAATTAATTGTTTCTCAACAATATTTTGAGTAGCAATTCCCGCATGATCCGTACCAGGTTGCCATAAGGTTTTATAACCATCCATTCGTTTGTAACGTGTAATTATATCTTGCAATGTAAATGTTAATGCATGTCCAATATGCAAAGAACCAGTGACATTGGGAGGAGGCATCATAATTGAAAAGTTTTTATCTTTTTCTTGTATGTTTTTATTACCATCTATTTCGAAATAACCCCGTTTTTCCCAAAGTGCATAATAGTCATCTTCTATCTTTGCTGGTTCGTATTTATCGCTCATTTAAAATCCTATATAATCATTATTATCGCGATTATAACCAAAAATTGTTTACGTTAATATTTTATTATAAAACTATACACTTTGTAGATGTAATTTATTGCAATTATTGTAAACTTTTCTGATATACTAAAATAAAATTATTTTAAAGATAAAATATGCCTTTAAGCTCACAAAAGAAGAACTTTATATTTATTACTTTTGCAATCATTTCTACAATTGTTATTAGTATATTTTCTTATTTTTATTTTTCTTCTGTATTTGAAGACATTGAGAGAAGCATTAATAATAATAATACCAAACACTTTATTAGCAGTATCGATAGAAACATTAAACACAGCAAACACATGGCATCTGATTACGCAAGAGATGATGACCTTTATTCTTTCATGACAAACAAAAATCCAGATTATATTTATAAACACTATAAAGTAGGCTCTTATGCCTTAGAAAATCTGGGCTTAAGTTTTATTTTTATTAATGATTTAGAAAACAATAATATTTTTGCCCATAAAAGTTCCTATGAAGGGAATATTAATCTCGAAAAAATCAATAAATACATCCTCTCAACGTTTAAAGAAAATATAACTTCTTCTATCTTAAACATGAATGGAAGATTTTTTATTATTACAAAAGAAGAGATTACTAGTTCAAATTCAAATAAAAGAACAAACGGTTATTTTTATACAGGAATTGAAATTCAAAAAAAAGAACTAGAAGAATATAATGCTCTTATTTTCACTGTAAAAGAGAAAAATAATATCAAATTTACTAAACAAGAATATCAAATTTATAATACTAAGAATTTTAAACAAATATTAGTATCAAGCCTTTTTCTTTACAATAGTATTTATAAACAATTTCATTTTTATGATAATAATATGAACTACTCCTTTTCCATCAAAACAAAAAATGATTACATAATGCTGGAGCAAGGAAAAAAGAAAATTCTATTTTATAACCTTATAATAATTACTTCTTTATTACTCATTTTCTTTTTAATCTATAAATTCCAAAAATTTCTTAATATAAATAAAAAACAGCTAGAACGTTTGGTAAATTTAAAAACAAAACAAACAAAAACCACTCTTAAACAACTTGAAATCGCTCATAAAAAACTCTTTGCTATTGCGAATACCGATTATTTAACAAAAATAAATAACCGAAGAAGTTTCTTTTGTCTTAGTGAACAAACATTCTTAAGCGCAAATGACTGCAATGAGGACTTATCTCTTATTATGATAGATATTGATAACTTCAAACAAATTAATGACACCTATGGTCATGATGTAGGAGATGAAATACTAAAAATGTTTGTTAAAGCTTTTAAACCTCATCTGGGAAAAGAAGATATTTTTGGGCGTTTAGGTGGGGAAGAGTTTGCAATTACTTTGCCAAGATGTAATCTTGAAGAAGCAAGAATAAAAGCAGAAATTTTAAGAGCTGCTTTACAACAAGCAGTCACTCATAATAATACAAAAAAAATAGGAGTCACTGCTAGTTTTGGAGTAGCTCAAATGCAAGGAAATACCTGTATTGATGAAATCTTACAAACAGCAGATAATCTTCTGTATGCTGCAAAAAAATCAGGTAAGAATCGTGTACGTTCTAGAATTATGCCCATGGATAGAATTAAAGAACAAATAGAAAATTTATAATTTATTTTTTTTCTTCTTTATTTTCTCCGCCCGAAACCAAACCAGCTTCTCGTAAAAACTGAGAATGTATAAAATCTATTTTTTTCACACGATCATATTTGGCATAAGACAAATACAAAATATCTTTGGCTCTTGTAACTGCTACATAAAATAAACGTCTCTCTTCTTCAAGAGAACCACCCTTTGCCATCAGTTTTCTATTAGGAAACCTTCCATCCATTAAATCAATAATATAAACTTCTTTAAACTCCAAACCTTTTGAGGCATGAACAGTAAGTAAATGAACCCCTTCCCCTGCACTCATTTCTCCACCACCTAAAACCATGGCATTAATAAACTTATGCAATTCTTTATAATGCGTTGCTAGTTTTTTTAATAAAAGCGCTTTGGTACCAATTTTTAGCTCAGCTGCAAGTTTTAATTTAGGATCCAGATTTCCATCTTTTAGTGTTCCTCTTTTGGTTGAAAGGATTTCTTTTAAATGGGCAAATAACTTAGATTTAATTACATGTTCAATCAAAGAATTAGGATTTGTCACTCTTTTCAAGGATTTTACAATAAGATAAAATTCGTGTAAAAACAGTCCCCCTTCATACGATAACTTAGGATGTTTTAAAATAGCATTTCCTAGAAAATTCTCTTCAAAACCACAATCTTTAAACTTAGCAACAGAACCTAACTCAATAAAATCATCAAATAATCCCAATTGAATATTTTTAGATTTGGCACTTAAATAAGGGTTTTTAACAGAAGGATCTGGATTAAATAAACCTGTAAATAAATCTCCATTTCCCAGTTTCATTAAAGCATCAAAAATATCTTTAGCAATGGCTTTTCCAATACCTTTTCCATATTCCAAAATATGAATAACACTCATCATATCATTACGGTTCATTAATAAACTCATAATATCAAGTATAAATTTCACTTCCAAAGAATCAAAAAAACTATGCCCGCCCTTTCTTCGAGCAGGAATATCATATTCTCTTAAATTCACTTCAATACCATCAGCACTTGAATTGTTTCTAAAAATAATAGCAATTTCATCATTTGGAGTAGAACTTTTGGCTATTAATTTTGATATATGTTCGTATTGATCAAAGAGTTCTGAAAACATTAATAACTTTGGTTTATACAAAGCCTCTTTTCTAAATACTTCTAAATGTTTTTCATATATTCGCTCATTGTGTTCAATCACTTTTGTTGCTAAATCTAATATAGGTTTAGTTGATCGGTAATTCTTTTTTAAAGTAAAAACTTTAGCACCCTCATAACGCGTAGCAAACGAAGAAATAATTCCAATATCAGAACCGTTAAAAGCATAAATACTTTGGTCATAATCTCCAACACAAAATAAAGACTGAGGTTTAAAACCTTCTAATAATTTACCTTGTAAAGGATTGGTATCTTGATACTCATCTACTAAGATTTCTTTATACGTAAACTCTGTCTCTTTTTGTTTATCAATCATTAGGGTTAATAAATCATCAAAATTGGCATAAGAGTATTTGATTTTTAGTTCATTAAACTCTTTTACAACATCTGTATAAATAGGCGTATAAAGTTCATGTCCTTCATTACGTTCAATTACCCAATCATCAAACTCTTCTCCATGGGTAGAGTTTAAAAACAGTGAATACATATCGTATAAATATCCACCATCATAAGGATTGGTTTCATCATCTCGGTGATAAAAAACACGTTTTTCATAAACCGATTTAAAAAGTGTTTTTAATTCGCTTGGTTGTTTAAGCGTAATTTTTACGTCAAGCACTTTGAGTAGTTTATAAGAAACAGAATGAAAGGTTCCAGCCATCATTTCTTTTGCAATATCCATACCAAAAAATTTAGCCACTCGCTCAACCATTTCAGCAGCAGCTTTATTAGTAAAAGTTAAGAGCATAATATCTTTAGGTTTTACGCCTGAATTAATCAAATGGCCAATACGGCCTACAATAGTAGACGTTTTACCAGTACCAGCACTGGCAATAATTAGGTTATGTCCACCTGTACAAGTAGCTGCTTCAAGCTGTTCGGAGTTTAAGTTTTTTAAAGGCATGTAGTATTAATCTTTGTTTTATTCATTGTGGAATATTAGCATATTTGCACTTTGAAGCCAACTTAAATTCTTATGTATTTACTAATTTTATACATACCTAACAGGTACATGGTATATGCCTTTAATTATATTGTTTGAAGAGGAAAAGTCCTCATTTTCTTTTATTATATAAGAAGGTATTGTTATTGTTTCATAACCACTAGTTGGAAGCCACTCATGATAAACCCATTGTATTAATAAAAGAATATCTTCATGCAAACATTCTATTTTAAAAGTAATACACAAACACTCTTGAATTTCTAATTGAGGCAGATTCGTTTGGCTTAAACGTAAGTTCTCATCTTTAGGAACAATACAAGCCACATAATTACACTCCTCTAAAGGTGTTAGTGTTGGATTGTCATGATAGATTCCAATCTGCTCGTATTCTTTTATATCATTGCTGTATACCCAAGCTTTTAATTTTTCCCAGGTTTGTTTGTAATTTGCACTGTAGCCTTTTTGTCTTATATAATAAGCCATTCGTGGTTTCACTTTAATTAGGTTTTGTTCTAAATTGTAGAAATCAATAGAAGGTTTTTTATTCTTTGTAGCCGCATTTATTATCTTATTTGAATACTCTTTATAACCACCCTTTCTCCAATACGTAGGCGTTTGAGAAAATCTTTGTTTAAAAGCTCTAATAAAAGATGTTTGTGAGCTATACCCACACATATTAGCTATTTCACTAATATTAGAATATTTATTAGTAATTAAAATATTGCTGGCTTTTTGTAAACGAATGGATTTAATTGTTTCATATATTGCCATGCCGGTTTGTTCTTTAAATATTTTATGGAAATGGCATTTACTTATTGAAAAATTGTTTGCCATTTCATCCATATTAATATCACTTTGAATATTATCGTAAATATATGACATCAAATCATTGGCTAAGATACTGTGTTTTAAATGGGTTAATTTTTTATGCATTGTTTATTATAATATAAAAAGAGAACAAAATGAATAAGAATAGATAATAAAGTACGTAAGAATTGTGTAGAATTAATTTTTCTCTAGTGATATAATGCACTCAAGAAAAAGGATTAATATGAAAACACAAATTTCTCACTACGAAAACAAATTAAAATACGAAATAGATTCTTCAGATTTATTTGCTGCTATTACAAATAAAGAAGATATTGTAATAATTGATGTACGAAATAAAGAAGCGTATGATCGTTCACATATTCCTTCGAGTATTAATCTTTATCACCAAGATATGAATGAAAACTCTACAAAAGATTTTAATAAAAACACTCTTTATATTACTTATTGTGATGGTATTGGATGTAATGGTTCTACTAAAGGCGCTTTAAATATGAGTAAATTAGGCTTTAAAGTAAAAGAATTAATGGGTGGACATGATTGGTGGTTACGAGATGGTTATGAAACCAAAGGAAAAGAAGGACAAAAAGCAAGTTCCATCTCTTGTGCTTGTTAAAATGAGTGATATTTTAATAAGAAAAATACAAAAACAAGAAATAAAAGAGCTCATAAACTTATGTGCTCTACATGCAAAATACGAAAATACATCTTATGATAAAACAGGCAAGGAGGAAAAACTACACCTTGTTTTGTTTAAAGAAGATTCAAACATTACTTGTTTTGTAGCCATACAAAATAAAGAAATCCTTGCCTATGCAACAGTGATAAAAGAATTCTCAACCTGGGATGCTGATTATTATTTACACATGGACTGTTTGTATATAAAAGAGTCTCATAGAGGAAAGGGTCTGGGAGAAAATTTCATGTCAAAAATTAAAGAACATGCAAAAAATTTGGGATGTAATCATATAGAATGGCAAACACCAAGTAATAATTATAAAGCAATAAAATTTTATGAAAAAATGGGTGCAAAAAACAAAGATAAAAAAAGGTTTTCTCTTTATTTATAAAAAATTCCTAGGGCTGGACAAAGATAATAAAATTTACTCTCTTTTATTTTATAAGGGCTATAATTTTTTAAAAAATGTTTATTTGATGATAATAGATTATTTAAATCCAAATATACTTTCTACTAACGTTTAGATAGATATTATTTATATGTTAATATATAAACAATACTTTTGAAGGATTTTATTATGTATAAAATAAAAAAAATCTATTTCTTTCTTTTTTTTCTTTTATCTTTAAATATTTTTGCAAATGACAGTTTTGATACATTGTTATCTCTTGCGCTAAAAGGAGATAAACAAAGCCTAGAAAATAAAATTTCACAAGGGCACAACATTGATATTGTTGATAATCTTGGGCGTTCACTTGTATTGAGAGTTACAATGAAAAAGAATCTTCAAGCTTTGAAACTATTAATAAAACTAGGTGCAAAGATTGATTATTATGATAAAAATCTTTCAAAAAATGTAATCGATCAGACGGCTTTTTTATATGCAGGTGCAAAAGGAATGAATGAATTTTTAAATGTTTTAATAAAAGAAAATGCAAAAACAGATATTTTAAATTATTATGGAGGAACAGCACTTATTCCAGCATGTGAAAAAGGCTATGTAAGTACAGTAATACTTTTATTAGAAAAAACTAAAATAGATATAAACCATATCAATTATTTAGGCTGGACTGCTTTATTAGAAACAGTTATTTTATCAAATGGTGGAAAAAATCATCAAAAAATTGTAGCACTTTTATTAGAATATGGAGCCAATAAAGAAATAAAAGATAAAAATGGTTTCAATGCCTTAGATCATGCAAAAAAAGAATCTTTTAGTGCTATTGTTAAATTACTTGAATAAACCTTGAAGCTTACGCCTCTTTTTATACAAAGTAAAATACAAAAAATAATCAAATAAAAATGACATTCTCACGGCTCTTTCCCTGACTTTGATAAAGCTAAATATTTTTATTTTTTAACGGAAAAAGGTGAAAACTGTGTGAGCGTTAGAAATGTGCTCATTAGCACATTTTAGGGAGTTTTTGAACCTAGTTAAACAATAAAAATATTTAGGAACCCGAAGGGCTTTATCATTTCGTCAGTTGCTTCTTTTTGTTTCTTTTTCTTACAATTAAGAAAAAGAAAAAAGCGCAAAGGCAACTTTGTATGAGCTCTTTACTACCAAAAAAATGTGGACAGTCACCTTTTTAATAAAAATATTAATTATTTAGTGTTATTATATGTAACCTTTTATTAAAGGATTAACCATGCCTAGAATAGCAAGAAATTTAGCAGATGAACAAATATATCATATTATCAATCGAGGAAATAGAAGAAGTGCAATCTTTCATGATTCTTATGATTATGATAAGTTTTTGAATCTTCTTTTTGATGCAAAAGAAAAATATGATATATCGTGTTATGCTTATTGTTTAATGTCGAATCATTATCATTTAGTTTTATACACAAATGTAGGCGAGAATTTATCATTTGCTATGCATCATATTAATTCATCTTATGTAAGATATTACAACAGAAGATATAAATTATCTGGCCATTTATGGCAAGGAAGGTATAAGAGTTTTATTGTTCAAGAAGAAGTATATTTACTTACTTTAATTAAGTATGTTGAAGCTAATCCTTTAAGAGCTAAGATAGTAAAAGATTGTGTTTTATATAAATATAGTTCTGCTTATAATAGAGTTAATGAGCTTAGTAGTTTAATCATAAATAATTTACCTATTGTACTCCCAAAAAATTGGCATAGTTATATAAATGAGAAATCTAGCAAAACAAACCTAGATTCAATAAGGAATTCAATTAGTAGACAATCACCTTTAGGTGATCCTACTTGGCAATCTTTTACAAGTAACAAATATGGTTTAGAATCAACTTTAAATCCTATTGGAAGACCTAAAAATAGGGATTATTGATTTAATGGTGCCTCTCCCCATTTCCTTCATTTCCTTCATTTCCTTCATTTCCTTTATTTCTTTCAACTCTTAAGTTAAAGTTATCTATTATTTTAATATCAATAGGAATTGCATTAAAAACTTCTATTTTTATACAATTACTACTAAGAAACATAGCGATATAAGTATTATTTTCTTCATTTTCATTTTTTTTAATCATCCAAGTATTTTCTTTGTTAATTACAATACGAGAAAAGTAATTCTTTTTATAAAATTCTTCTATATTAAATTTTAATTCTTCCCATATTATAATATTATCCGATTTATATACTATAAGATTTCTTTTTTCATTATCTTTTGGATTATTTTTTTCAATTTTTTTAGATTTAGTAAACAAGTAGATTGAAATAACTATTAGAATAATAATTTCAATAAAATTATACAATGGAATATCTGTTGTTATTATAAATTTAATTAAACTAATAAATGCTGATAATAAAAATAATATTGCAAAAAATTTATATTTATTTTCTCGTTCTTTCATATTCACACAAAGTCCTTTTTATTAAAATCATTATTATATATTCTAAATCCTTATGTACTTAATTTCTTTATATTTTATATCTCTTCTAAAAATAATCTATATTTTAACTTTTATTCATTTAATTGATTCATAAACTCCCTGTTCAAGTAAACCAATTGAGATTCCTATTGTTGCACCAATAAACGACCCTCCAGGGCCAAGAAATGATCCAAGCCCTGCTCCTGCTATTCCTCTATCAATTGCATTTAGCCCAAATCTCGCTGCTGGTGTATCCAACATACTCCGTGCTCTTTGTTTTGCTATATCATTTGGATGACTCCACCCCGGTACATTTTCCATAGCTTTTGCATTTGCATTAGCTCTTTTTGTTTTTTTATCTGTCCAACTTTTCCCAGTCTTCAACTGTCCAACATTTTTATTCGAAGCTTCATTAGCTCTAGCTCTAGCCCTAGCTTCTCGCATAGAAGCCTCAGCTTTCATTTGACTTACTCTACGTTCATATTCTATTTCAATATCTTTTTTATTTTTAGCTCTGTTTCGTTTATATTCTTCTTTTTTACTAGCACTACTATTATTATAATCCCTAGCTTCTTTCTCACCAGCACTAGGATCATAACCTCCACCATCACTAGAAGAATCTCCCCATGTATCATTGTGCTCAGATTCAGTAAGAGCATCAAACCCACTAGGATCCGTATACATCAAAGGATTATTCATAACATAAGAATAACGATTAAAATTCTGCGTAACAAACGGATGAAAAATATTCGGATCAGCAGATAAAAATCTAGCGGTATCTACGTCATATACTCTACCATTCAAAATTTACACCAAATTTACACCCCAGAGAATGAAATTTACACCCCAGAGAATGAATCTCCACTTTTTAGTATCTTCGAAATAAGAGATTTAGATACATCTAAATATTCTGATATTTTAACTTGTGTATGTCCATCATAATATGCTTCTAGTATAGCTTTATTTCTTTTTTCTTTTGTATTAATATTTACAAAATATATATATAACTCTTTTATTTCTTTTATAACAATTTTTTCTTCGATTCTTTTTACATCTACTTTTGCTTTCTCATTTAATATCTTTAATTCATCTTCTGTAATGGAAATATCTAAAAATTCAATTAATTCCTTTAGATTAAAGCCTTTAATTAATATAGATTCTTTACAACACTCCTTATATTTTTTTGAATGTAATATATTATAAGCCAAGGTAAATTTATATTTGCCTATTTCTGATGTCATTTTTGCTTCTACGGGGTTATTTTCAATGTATTTTATTACTATATAGAAATATTCATCATGTATTATATATCTTGATTTATATCTATCTTGCCATAAATGGCCACTTCTATTATATTTCTTATTGTAATATTTTGCGTAGTTTGCATTTACTATTCTCATAAACATTGGAAGATTTTCTTTTTTTGTTTCTACTAACAAGTGATAGTGATTATCCATCAAAACATAATCATGTAGTACAATATCATGCGTCTTTGAAGTTTTATTTATAATCAGTAAAAACATATCTTTATCATTATCATTATTAAAAACATTACAGCGGTTTACCCCTCTATTAATTATATGATGATATCCTGCTAAATCTATTCTTATTCTTGTTGGCATTTTTATTCCCAAGTTCAAAGTTTAAATAATATATTTTATTATATCATGAAAATTGATTTAATGGAAAAGTGGAGATTCATTCTCTGGGGTGTAATTGGGGGTGTAATTGTAATTTTTGGGGTGTAATTTTTGGGGTGTAATTTTGGGGTGTAATTTTTGTAATTTTGGGTGTAATTTGTGTAATTTGGGTGTAATTTTTAATTTATCTCCCCATTTCTTTATTTGTGCTTCATATACAAATCATAATTTTTTGGTTGTGATAGTTTAAACATCCACATACCTGAGTAGTAAGCAGAAATTAAGAATATTGCCAGAACTAAAAAAAGTAAATAGTTGTTATTTAGATATTCTGGATAAAAATTAGATGGAAAAATTATCGTACATGACATAACTATTAATCCAATAATTCCTTTTGCTTTTACATTATCTTTTTTATTTTTCATCTTTTTTAATTCCTTTAACCATAAAAATACCAATAAGAAAGAATAAGCTTCCATATGTTCCTAATTCTGCAATTAAAACTAAATATAAACCAATAAGGGCAAGGATAATACCAATTATATTTCTAAAGTATTGTAAATATATATTACTCATTGTTCTTTTTTCATCTTAGTAGTCTCCATTCTCCAAATTTTACACCCCTAATTTTACACCCCAGGGACTGAATCTCCACCTCTTTTTATCTCTAATACAGATTAATTAGATTAAATATATAATTTAACTAACTATTTTATAAAAAAATTTAATGACAACTAAACCTAAAATTGATTTCTCTAGATATCATTCTATTATAAACAGAGGGATGAATAAAGGTAAGATATTTAAACACAATAATTATAAATTTATACTTCTTTAAACTATAAATTAAATAGCTTTAATATCCTTTTTTTTCAAAAGATTTATTTAATTTTTTTAGCCATTACAAGAGAAGTGATTAGTATTTCTTTAGTATTCTTTTGTTTTAATAAGATAGTGACAGCATTATTTTTGCTGTAGTTTTTGCTAAATGTTGCTAAAGAAAATATTTCGATGTTTTTTAATAGAAGGTCAACATAAGCATTTTCTAAACTTTCATGTGTAAAATTTTTAAAATTTATTTTATTTAAACTTTCAATTCTGAGTAAATTTTTTTCTCTTGAGACAAGATAATATATATATTTGTAAAAAACATCATGGTACATATTATTACTTTGTATTTCTAAGAGTGAAAACTCAGCTGTGTTATCTATATTAAGAACACTTGATGCTTCTAAAATATCTTCTACAATAATTTGTTTTACACTGTTTTGAAGCATATTTTTTTCTATTTTATCTTCAAAAATTTTATTAGAAAAGTTTGTCATGTCTAAAGTTTTATACATAAAAAGCAAGATAATAGAAAATAGTGTAATAGAAATAATCACTTCTATTAAAGTAAAAGCTTTTAATTTCATTAGTTTATCTTAAAAAAATAGTATTTTTTTTGTGTGTCTTTATTTGAGAATAGGCCTTCATATGCTTTAAACTCAATATTATTCAAGCTAGAAACTTCATATACTTTACTTTTTAATGCTGTGTTTTTTACTGTTATTTTAAAGTCTTTAACGTTTTTATTATGTTCATATTTTTGAAAACTTAAAACATCAGAAAGATATATATTTTCATTATTTATATTCTGAAAAGATGAAGATAAAACAAAGGATGAAAAATAAGCATTCTTTTCTTGTGAGTCTTGTGCTTTATCTACGAGATAGAGATTTTGTTCTTTTAGATTTAATAAAAGTACAATTACAAAAGACATTAAAGTAATTGAAATAATAACTTCTATTAAAGTAAAGGCTTTTTTCATTTACAGACCAATTCGTATTGCTTCATTAAAAGAGGTTTTACCTTCTTCTAATAGATGTATCATTTGAATACTTAAACTTATCATTCCATTATCAATAGCAATTTTCATTAAAGTAGAATCATCTACATCCTGTTTTAAGCACTCTTTTATTTCTTCAGTAATAATAAACAATTCCCCAATAGCAACTCTTCCTTTATATCCAGTGTAATTACATATTTTACATCCCTTTGCTTTATAAATTTTTGAATTTATTTCTAGGGTGAAGGTATCATGATGGGAACTTAAAATATCTACTTCTTTACATTGTTCACACAATATTCGTACCAACCTTTGTGCAAGAACAGCTAATAAAGAAGAAGAAAGAAGATATTTTTCAACCCCCATATCAATTAATCTTGTTATTGCAGCAGGTGCTCTATTCGTATGTAAGGTTGAAAACAATAAATGACCCGTTAATGCTGCTTGAATAGATATAGAAGCCGTTTCTTCATCTCTAATCTCCCCTAACATAATAATATCAGGATCTTGTCTTAGAATGGAGCGTAAGCCACTTGCAAAAGTAAGCCCAACTTTTGCATTGACTTGAATTTGAGATATATTATTGGATTTGTATTCTACTGGATCTTCTATGGTTATAATATTTTGTTCTTCACTTTTAATTTTATGCAATAAAGAATGCAAAGTGGTTGATTTTCCACTTCCTGTTGGACCAGTTACTAATATCATGCCATAAGAATTATATAAAACTTTATCCAGACCTTCTCTTACTTGTGAAGAAAAGCCCAAACCTTCTAAAGATAAAATATCTTCACTTTGCATAAGTATTCTCATAACCACTCTTTCCCCATAAAAAGTAGGTAAAATGGAAACCCTAATATCCAAGGTTTTCTTAGATATTTTAATTTGTGTACGTCCATCTTGTGGAATTCTTTTTTCAGAAATATCAAGGTTTGAAATTACTTTTATTCTTGATATTACTAAAGCCATGATATTTTTATCCAACTCAATATGTTTTGAGAGAACCCCATCCATTCGATACCTTACTTCACCTTTATATTCATGCATTTCAATATGAATATCTGAAGCATTTTTTTTAATGGCTTGATAAAACAGTGCATTAACGAACTTGATTATGGGAGCTGATTCTTCTGAGCTTAAAATATCAGAGCCCACTTTTAAAAATTCATCTAATGTAAAATCATCCTCTTGCATTTGAGCGTTTTCTTGTTCTTCTTGAATCTTGGACATTTGTTTATCCGCTCGAAAATCAACAAATTTTGAAAAAAGTTTTTCATAAGATATTTCATCTAAAAATTTCACTTCGTAAGAATATTCATATTTTGAAAGATAATCAAAAGCAATTTCTAAATGTAAAGAGCTTACAGCAATAATAGTATTATTTTCATATTCACTAAACAATACAAAGTTTTTTAAGGCCAATTCGTACCCTTCAAGGATATGAGGCGTGAGGTTTAAATCATGCAGTTCTTCTTTAATCATGACCCATTAACCTGTTAATCTTTTCTTGTCTTTCTTTCATAAAGGTATTCGATATTTTCTTCTTTTTATTTTGAGATACTACTTGATTAGCTAAGGCAATTTTAACTTTTTTAAGTTTTTTTTCTCGTTTTTTATCATTTTTATCATTTTTTAATTTGTTTTCTAAGAGCCTTAGTTCCATATCTTTGGTATATTTTGATTCCAATGCTTTTAATTGTGCAAGCTGATTTCTTACATAAGATAAATCCCTAGATTTAGGAATAATATAAGGAGTAATGACAATTACAAGGTTCTTTTGAACATTACTTTCACTTTTATTCCTAAATAAAGCTCCAATAAGAGGAAGATCCCCTAAAAAAGGTACTTTAGTATTGGTTTCTTCCATTTTATTCTCAATAAGCCCCCCAATAATAACGGATTCTCCATTGTTTACAATAGCTGTTGTTTTGACTTCTTTTTTAGAGGTATCAGGGTTTCCACTAACAGAAACCGTTTGTTTTACCCCTTCTAAAATTGTTTCTATTGAGAGCGTCACTTTATTATCATTCGAAATACGAGGTTTTACTTTTAAGGTAAGTCCTATATCTTCTCTTTTAAAAGAATCATTGGTAACACCTCCATCCGTTGTACTAGAGCCTGTTTTAATAGAAATAGTTTCCCCTACATAAATAGAACATTCTTTATTATTTATACATAAAATAGAGGGTTCTGAAACAATATCCAGCGCATAGTTTTCTTTTAGTAAATTAATACTGGCCCCTAGTGCAAGTCCAGAGCTTATATTAGGCAAAACAAGTCCGATACTTGAAGTATCAAAAGCCAAAGCTTTCCCTCCATTAAGTGCTGATGAAAAAGTAAAAATTCCATTTGAATTTCCACGTCCTCCCGCAATTCCATATTTTGCCCCTACTTCAGAAACAAGACTTTCGTTCACTTCAATAATTCTAGCTTGTACATATACTTGCAATTTATCTTTGTCAAGTTTAGAAATCAATTCTTTAATAAACTCTATTTCGTCTAAAGGCCCAGCTAAAATAATAGAATTTGATTCTTCGTCAATCGAGCTTAGAGGTTTCATATTAGGGTCTAGGTATTTTTTCTTTCCTATAATGGCATCAATTATCTTGATAACATTTTTAGCTTCTACATTTTTTAAAGAAATTACTTCTACTACTCTTTTTATAAGTGATCCGCTACTGTCATTGGATAAAAGCTGTTTTTTTAAAAAAAATACATTTTGTTTTTTTCCAACTAAAGTAATTGAATTATTGTTTTTATTCACAATAATGGATACTTTCTCTTTAAGTATTTTTTCATTATATATTGATTTGGCTACATGCTTTAAATTAGTTGAGGCAAGTTTTGCATCTATGTTTTTAAGCTTCACTATTTCAATAACTTTTGCATTTCCCAAGGTTATTAAATTAACTACCTTTTGTATGGTTTTAATATTAGAAGAAAAATCAGTGATTACAATAGAATTAGATTCTTTATCTGTTACTAATTTTGCAGATTTTGAAATAAGATGGCGTACTTTTGAAGCCACATAATCAACATTAGAATATGAAACCCTAAAAACCTTAGTTACCATTTGAAAATACTCTTTAGATGTTGAATTAATAATAGGAGTGTTGTATTTAGCCGTATCATTAATTCTAACAATTCTTAAAATATCACCATTTTCTACAATAGTAAAACCTTTTGCTTGCAAAACATAAATCAATATATTAATAATTTCATCTTTTTTCACCGAAGTATTAGAAATAAAGTCTACTTTTCCTTTTATTGGGGAGGTAAGAAGAATGTTCTTGTTTATTATTTTAGAGGTGATTTTAATTAGGTCTTTTATCTCTAAATCTTTAAAATTAACATTAATGTTATCACCTTTAGCTAAAACACATATGTTCAATAATACTATTGCTATAAAAACTTTAATTAATTTCATAATTTAACTCCACCATTTTATTGTTTCGTAATACTTCTACTGAAAAATGTTCCATTTCATTGATATTTTTATACAATTCGAACGCATATGCAGAAGAGTCTATATTTTTTTTATTAACTCTTTTAATCACGTCCCCTTTTTTTAAACCCAATTTATCAAACACAGAGTTTTGTGTGATATTTATAATTTGGAAACCTTTTGTTTTGTTTTTTATTTTTATTTCTTTAAGGCTTATATTGTTCCATATTTTTGAAAGATTATTCATATACGTATTTAAATATACCCGTGATATGGTAATCCCTGTTTGACTTACTTTAAGTTCTTCTTTTTTTTCTTTGTTAATTGAATATTCTACATTAGAAGATAACTTTATCAAAACAACTTTATATTCTTTTTCATCTTTTTCTAGAACAATATATGTATTAAAGAGTTTTTTTAGAGTATAGGTCTTAAAATCCTGTCCTACAGTTATTATAGAGGACTTCTTTGTATTCTTATCTTCAAGGATTGCTAACCCTTCATTATTTTTTTGAGCATAAATTGCTTTTACACGTATTTTATCCACTGTAAAATACTCTTTTTTTATACTCTCTTCTTCTTTTAGCAGAGGGGCTTTATTAAAAAAAGTATTATATGTGCTGTAGTTTATTCGATTCTTTGATTCTATTTTATTTTGTATTGGATTTTTAGGAAGATACACAAACAAAACAGCATTAACTCCATAAGCGAATAAAAAAATATATAAATAAGGCAAAAGAAGTTTAAGTTTATAATTGATATTCATACGAATAACCTTTTTTTTCTTTTTTCATTTCTTGTAAAATATTCTTATATTTTATATCCATCAAAGTGCTTTGATCAAGTTTTAATTTCAAACGCTTAGAAAGAAAAGAAAAAGTGCCTTCTACTTTACCAAAGTTCCCATGGGCTTTTAAGCTGAGGAAAGAAGGCGAAAAAATAGAATAAGAAAGATACACTTTCTCAATTTTAGAAGGATAGGAATCAATAAAACCTTTCTTTATATTAATAGTATTAATTTCAAGTGTATTATAGAAAACATAAAAAGTAAAATCAATTTCATCTACAGATGAAAAAGATGATTTATTAAAATTTATATCTATAGAAGAGAGTTCCAAGCTGAAAAAGGATTCTTTTATTTTTTCATTGGAGAATACAATATTGTATTTTTTTAACTCTTTTTCAAAAAAATAATATACGTTTTCTTTAGGTAAAGTAAGAAGAATTATTAAAAGAAAAAAGAAGATATAAGAAAAGAGTTTAAAAAGTTTTTTCATTATTTCAACCTTATCTCTGCTAAGACTAAATTTTGTGTGATTTCAAGCTTTATAAATATAAAGTTTGAATTAAGTAGTTTATTTAAAAAAGCAGCAAGTTTTTTCTCATTCTTAGTTTCCATTTTTATTTTAATGGAAGCTGGTAACTCTACTTTTACAAGCTGTTCTGATCTAAAATTTCGAAGTATTATATTAATATCTCTTTTTATTTTATTTTTGTTTAACCAATCCTTTTTAATATGGGCATATTGTGTAGCTGTATTTAAAAAAATATTTAAAGATTCAAACGATTTTTTATTTTCTTCTTTTTTAAGATCGAGAATGAAAAAACTCACAAAAGCAAGAAGAACAAATAAAAGTAAAATATACAAAGGATTTATCTTATTCATATAAACAACTCAATTCTTAAGGTATTTTTAAAAAAATAGGCTTTTTTAATAGAGTATTTTTTTTCAATATATTTTTTAAATTTATTTGAATTTGTAGTATTAACATACACAATTAGGGAATCGTCTTCTATTTTTATTTTTTTGAAAATAATATTTTTTTCTATCTTTTTATAAAAAACAAGATGCTTGATTTGTGCCCGAATTTTGATATTTTCTTCTATCTTTTTATCATAATTCTTGATAATGGACTTAGTTTGAAGCATGGTAGAAGGTAAATGATAACGTTTTTTTATATTTTGCATTTCATTTTTATTTTTGTTAATTTCTGTTTTATATATCAGTATTTTTAAAACATTAAGGGAGGAAAGGAAGAATAAAAAAGTAAGTAGTAAATAAAGATATTTTTTATCTATAAGGCTTTTATAAAGTTTTAATGCTACTTTTGTTTTTGATAGCTTTAACCCTTGTAAGTTATTATCTAGTACTGGTATTTCTTTTACGTTTACATTTTTAGGTACTTTTACTAGAATCGTATTTATGTACATATAACTAGTCTCATTTAAAGAAAAAGATTCATAATCTTTAAACTCATTCTGGGCAAAATAAATATTTTTTATCAGTGAAATAGGAAACTTTAACTTTTTAATCATATTGTAAATTTCATCATTATTATATGCAAAACATAAAAATTTTCTATCTGCTAATTTTATAGCTTGATAAGAATAATTATTGAAGGGAAGAAACTCTTCAAATAAATCAGGAAGTATTTCTATAGCAGCAGCTACTGATTTAACAGGAAGTTCAAAAAATCTGGTCCAATAAAACTCAGGAGATAAAATCAAAGACATTTTTTCATTTGGAATAATTTTTGTAGTATTTTTTTCTAAGAAAAATATCTTTACTGGTTTATTTGAAAGTAAATGCAAAATCAATTACTCCTGTGTTATTTGTCTTTTTCTCAATATCCAAAATAAAATGAGAACGATATTCTTGTTTATTTATTTTAAAGTCTAAAGTACATAATATATATTGAATATTATTGTTTTGTTTCTTTTCACTTTCTCTAAAAGTGATGGGTAAAAATCCAATTTTCTCTATAAGTTCATTTGCTTCTTTACGATAAGTTTTTTGAAGATAATCACTCATTATATTATTAACTTGCTTAGAGTTAATAATTGGATTTTCTTTTGTAATTTTATAGCGAAGGAAGTAACTATTTACCACGTCTTTAAAAATATTTATCTCCCCATTATTTTCATTAAATATTATTTCTATTTTTTGTAAAAAAAGTTTTTTCTTTTTTTTGTCACTCAGACTAAAGTCATTAATATTAATCTCTTTATTATATTTTGAAAGTGTAAGACTAAAATCAATGCCTTTAATATGAAAAGGAAGGCTTAGTTCTTCTTTTTTTGATATAAAGCTATCATATCTCTCATCTTTTGAGAAATAAGACAGCAATTCTTCTTGCGCATTTTTGATTAATAGTATGACTTGTGTATTGTTATGTTCTTTATTTACACTGCTTAAATATATTTCACCTGAAGATAAGTTCTTAAAAACCAAAAGTGAAATAGCAGAGATAAAAAGAAGAGTAATCAGTAAAACGATAGATTTTTTCATCTTAAGATATATTCATAGAAAAAATAGGTAAAAGCATAGCAATTACAATAAAACCAATGATAAGACCAACAAGAAGCATGAAGATAGGCTCTAATAAAGATAAAAAGATATTGATTTTATCTTTATTGGATTCATTGTAGAGTGTTGCTAGGTTGTTTAGTATTTCACTTAAAGTGCTTGTTTCCTCTCCTATAGCAATAGCATGAACAAAAGCTTCATCTAACTTATAATGTTTATTATTGTCCAAAACCTTTGAAAGTTTTTCTCCCTCAACTATTTTACTGGCACCTTCTTCAAATATCTTTTTAATAAGTAAGTTTTTTATAATATTTGAACTTAATTGTACGGCTTGGACAAAAGGGATACCAGAGCGCATTAAAATAGAATTCATATAAGAAAAACGGCTAAGTTCGCCTAATTCTAACAAACCAGAGAAAAAAGGTATTTTTAAAAGATATTTATCTATAACATATTTAAAAGCTTCATATTTATGAAGGCAAACAACAAAAGTAAAAATGCAAATAAGAAGAAAAAAACTTAAGTAAAAAAAATTCTTTTCAAAAAAGTCACCTAAGTTAATAACGAAAACAGTAATAGCGGGTAATTCTTGATCAAGCTGATCAAAAACTGCTGTAAGTTTAGGAACAATGAAAGAGAGCATGAATCCCACCATTAAAAAAGAAATCCCTAATATAAACATAGGATATATCATAGCTTGTGAAATTTGTTTTTTGATTCTATCTTGTTCTTTTAGAAATGTGGCTAATTCAAGTAAAACACTTTGAAGCAAACCCCCATTCTCGGAGATTTTAATACTTTGTTTATAAAATTCTGGGACTTCAAAAATATTTTGTTCTTCTAATGCCGTATAGAAATTTTTTCCTTCATCTAAAAATGTATGTAAAGAAGTGAAAAAGGCATTGAGTTTTTTATTTTTTTTATGAGATTGGGAAAGAAGTTTAAGGGCATTTATCAAAGAAATTCCTGCTGTTAAATAAATACTTAAATCTCTACTGAATGTGGCAAGTAAGGTATTGTTGATTTTTCTTTTTTTAAAGGTAAAATGTTTTGTATTAAATATCGCCTCATCTTTTTCTATACTTTTTATGAAAATCTTTTTATTTTTTATTTTAGCTTTGGCACCATGTAAGGAGATAGCTTCAATTTTGGCTTTTACTTTATTGCCTTCATAATCAATACCAGTATATTTAAAAAGCATCACTTACCTCAATTTTTAAATTTTCGTAATAATCTTCATATGAACCTAAGGTTTCAAATATACGTACTTCGTCTTGGATTGAATTATAAAAATAAAATAAGGTATTGGCCTCAAGAAGAATGTCTTTACTTTTGTAGTCCTTATCAAATGCCAATTCAAAAACAACAGAATAGGAAATATTATCTATTGTAATATCTAAAAACTCTAGGATTTCATTGTTTTGATATACAACAGGAGTTGAAGAGAAAAGATTTTTTACTTCAAAATTCTCTATACGCTTATTATCTACAAAAATATAACAAGTAGTATCCGTACAAGAAAAAGTAAGATTTTCCTCAAACTTAAAATGTTTTTTAAGATAACTTTTTATATTTACCAAGCTTGGTTTTTCTTTTTTATTCGAATACAAAGTCATTTTTGGTAAAAATAAAGTATAAGTAAGTGAAATTAAAACAATAACAAGTATTAATTCTACTAAAGAAAAAGATGATTTTTTATTTACTGCATTTACTGTAATAAATGTCATCGCTCACACTTTCTTTTTTATCTGGCCCAAAAGAAATCAAATCAAATTTTTCATCGTTATGGGTATAAATATATTCATTTTTCCAAGGATCTTTTGGTAATTTACCTTCATCAAAATACTTTTTTGAAGATAATATGTTAAGCCCCTCTTGGGTACTTGGATAGCTACTATAATCAATTTTGTATAATTTTAAGGTTTGAGAAATACTCTTCATTTGAATACACACAATTTTTGCTTTTGATTCTTCACCTTTGCCAATTAAGTTAGGCAGTACCAAAGTGGCTAATAATCCCAAAATAAGGATAACTACAATTAATTCCATTAATGAGAAAGCGTTTTTCAAATTTTTTCCTAATGCATCTAAATATACGTAAAGAGATAAATATGATGTCAAATTTTATTTACAAAATAGCATAAAAATGGTAACTAAGTCTAGTATTATATTTTAATAGAAATTTTCTTTATTTAAGATTTAAATTATTGTTACGAGTTAGTGGTACTAATACTGATAACAAAAAACATATCTTTATCATTATTAAAAACATTACAGCGGCTTACACCTCTATTAATTATATGTTGATATCCCGCTAAATCTATTCTTATTCTTGTTAGAATTTTATTCCCAAGTTTAAAGTTTAAAGTTTAAATAATATATTTTATTATCTAATGAAAATTGATTTAATTGAAAAATGGAGATTCATTCTCTGGGGTGTAATTTTGGGGTGTAATTTTCTCTGGGGTGTAATTTTGGTGTAATTTTTAATTTTAAAAGCTTGTGGAAATCAAGAGTAGAAATCTACTCTTAATTGAAAGAAAAGGACTAGTATGAATTTTAAAATTTCAAGTTTTTTTAAGGTGGTAACTGTCCCCTTTAATTTGAGGTCTGCCTTTTATTTTTTTAAAACTAATTTATATCCCATAATAAATATTACTGATAACATTGTAAAAAAAGTAAAAGTATCAATAATTGTTGCACTTTTCATAGTATATCCATATCTATACAATTGAAATATATTATAAAGTTCAGAATGAAGTAAGGTTTCTTTATAATAAATAAGAGAAACACTACACAAAACCATTAATAGAGTACTTAGAATATTGATATGTTTGTATTTATTTGCTAGCTTATACATTAAGATAAGAAATAATAACGAAAATACTATATACAAGATCAGTCCCATCTATTTCCCCCTCTTATAAATACTATTTACACTAGATACACTTTCAAATTTCGGTGACAGTATACTTACTAATCTTTGCAACTTATCCCACTAGAGGTTGAATCGTCACCTCTTTATTTAGCCAATAAATAAAACCCAGCTAATCCCATAATAGAACCTGCTGTTGCATTTAATTTTTTAACAGAAGACTCTTTTGTTAATAACTGTCTTGCTCTGTGTGCTGAGTAAGAAATAAGAATTAAACCGCACATTAATGCACAAAAGGTGATGACGGAGATAATTATCATATCGTTTGAACTCAATGCAGTTAAATCTACAAACGTTGGTAAAAATGCAATATAAAAAATAATCACTTTGGGATTAGAAGCAGATATTAAAAAACCTTTTGAAAAATTTCCAAAATAAGAACGGTAAGATTTTTTCACATTTTCTACATTTTTATCAATAGGTGCTGTAAAAATTTTATATCCCAAATAAATTAAATATAAACCTCCAACAATACTAATAAAATCAAAAACACCAGCATAGTTTTTAGCCAAAGAAACCAAACCATAAAAAGCAAGAATTAAATATACTACATCTGAAACTGCCATTCCAACACCTAAATAAATAGAGGTTCTCATGCCATTATTTAAAGAATTGGAGATAAGTGCAAAAACACCAGGTCCAGGAGTAATTCCAAAAATAAATATAGCCAGTGCAAATGTAATCATGCTTTCATATGACATGGTTTTTCCTTTTTGAAAAAGTATAACAAAAATCTAAGACTTTTGCGCTTTTATTTTTTTATCATCCATATTAATATGTACAAGGGCTGCTAAAATAGCTAAAAAGACAGATGCCCACCAAATACTATTATAAGACCCTGTTTCATCATAAACAATTCCACCCAACCAAGCTCCTGTAAAACTTCCTAACTGGTGGAATAAAAATACGATTCCATATAAAGTACCTAAAGCTTTAATACCAAAGATTTGAACAACCATACCAGAGGTTAAAGGAACAGTAGCTAACCAAAGAAGTCCAATACACGCACCAAATAATAAAGCTGTATTGTCATTAAATGGCAATATTAACATTAACGCAAATACAATAGATCTTAAAAAATACAGTATTACTAAAAGTTTTCTCTTAGAATATCTGTCCCCTAAATATCCAAAAGTAAATGAGCCAATAATATTAAACAAACCAATAAAAGAAAAAGCCAACATAGCAATAGAAGGAGATATTCCTTCATCGCTTAAATACGTGGGAAAATGCGTGGCTACAAAAGCAACATGAAAACCACAAACAAAAAAACCTATATTTAAACGTATATATCCACTATGTGTTCGGCAGACTTTTAAGGCATGTTTTAGACTTATTTCTTCAGTACTTGTACTTATGTCATGTTTTGCATCTACTTTCATTAAAGCACCTGCAATTAGCATTAAAAGCGTAAAACAACAAAAGATATAAAAAACTTGATTGCTTTGGAGAGTTTCTAATAATTTTTGAGTAAGAGGAATAAAAATAAACATACCAAAAGAACCAGCAGCAGTTGCTAAACCAAAGACAGTACTTCTTATATTTGAGGGCACTACTTTGGCAATAATTCCCAAAACTACTACATAAGTAGATGCACTTAAAGCAAGCCCAATTAAAAAACCTAAACTGAGATATAAACCATAAGCATCACTTATAAGCGTAACGGCATATAAACCAAGGGTGTATAAAAAAGAGCCTACAACTAGTAGTTTATAACCGCCGTATTTATCTGCTAAATAGCCCACAAAAGGCTGGGCTAAACCAAATAAAAGATGCTGAATTGCAAGGGTTAAACCAAAAGAGGCTCTTGAGATATCTAGGCTTTCTTCAAAACTAGGCAAGAACATTCCAAAACTTTGTCTTACTCCCATGGCAATTATTAAAGTAAATATTCCTAAAGCAATAATTTTATACATCAAATATTTTTGGCTCAATTTTTTATCCTGTGTTTCTATATTAAAAGGAGTATAACAAATGCAAACTCAAAGTCAGTTTTTTGTATGATATCATTCATGAAAACAGCACACAATCACTTACAACTTATTTTATTATTAGCGCTTTTGTCTTCGGTAACTCCTTTAGCTATTGATGCCTATTTACCGGCCATTCCTGCTATGGCAAACGATTTTGGCGTGGCAATTTCCAATATTGAAATTACTATTAGTATTTATTTATTCTTTTTTGCTTTTGGACAATTTGTGGGAGGAATATTATCCGATAGAATGGGAAGAAAAAATACAGCAATGTTAGGGCTCTTTGGCTTTTGTATTTCTTCTTTTATTTTATTTTTGGCAAATACCCTTGAACTGCTTTATATTTTTAGAGGTATTCAAGCCTTTTTCGGAGCAATGGCGGTTGTAAATACAGGGGCTATTGTTCGTGATTTATTTAAAGGTAAAGAAGCTGCAAAAGTTTTTTCAACCATTGCTTCTATAATGATGATAGCGCCAATGATTGCACCTACTTTAGGTTCTCTTGTTATCTCATTTTTTGTATGGAATTATATTTTCTTATTTTTAGGAATTTATTCTCTTTTTGTTCTTATACTAATCTATTTTAAACTTCCCGTAACAGGCGTGAGAAGTAATACTAAAATAGTTCAAGCCTATCTTAATGTTTTAAAACACAAACAAGCAATAGCCTATATTTTGGCGGTATCTTTTGCTTTTGCTGGAATGTTTATTTTTATTCAAAAAAGCCCTTTTATTTATATGGAATATTTTTCTATTTCGCAAGATGTTTTTCCTTTATTTTTTGCTGCAAATGTACTTACTATGATTGTTTTTACACGTATTAATATCAAACTTATTAAAGATATTCCCCCTGCACAAATATTAAAATATGGAATATATTTACAAATATTTGCAGGGCTTGTTTTAATAGTCATTTCTTTTAATCCCAATTTATATGCTGTACTTATTTTTTTGATGTTATACATAGGTTCGCTTGGTTTTATTTTTGGAAATGCAATGGCTTGTGCTTTGGATTTTTTTAAAAAAGATGCAGGAGTCGCAAATGCGGTTATTGGTATTAGTGAGTTTTCAATTGGAGGTTTAATTGGTTTTTTAGCTTCTTTGATTGAAACAACAAACCTGACTCCTATTTTTATTATGATGAGTATTACAGCACTTTTAGCTTTATTTGCTTTAAAAAGATAAAAGCTTTACGCTTTTATCTTTTCTTTAAACGTAAAGAATTTTGTTTTTTTATTTATTTTTGCTAATAAAATGATTGCAAATACTCCTAAATACGTAAACTGTAAAATAGACAAAGATTTTTGTGCCATTACAAAATGAATCGTTGTTAGAATTAAAACTAAATACAAGACTTTATGATATTTATTGTACTTTTTAAAAAGTTTTTTAGTAGAGGTTACACTCATAAATACTAAAGCAGTAAATGAAATCATGCCTAAATAAATAAAAGGTTTATCCAAGGTTTCTTCCAGTGCAAACAATACATCCAATTCCATATCTAAAATTAAAAAATTTGCCATATGTAAAGAAGCATAAAAAAAGCCAAATAAACCAATTAATCGTCGATGTTTTACAAGTTTTTTAAACCACAAAGAAAGTGTTGTAGTAAAAAACAAAATCGCAATAGCAGAACTTCCTGTAATAGAGTAAATATATTTAATAGGGTCACTTGCATTTTGAAAAACAAACAACTCAAGCAACATATAAACTAAGGGTAAAAAAGCCACAATCCAGATAATCTTTTTCATTAAAAATGCTTTCTTAAATCCATATCAGTGTACATATGTCCTACTTCTTTTTCATAACCATTAAAGAGTAAAGTTTTTTTCTTAAAAAATGAGCCTAAAACTCTTTCTCTTTTTTGTGTCCATCTTGGATGATCCACTTTTGGATTCACATTGGCATAAAAACCATATTCATTTTTATTTTGTGCTTGCCAAGTATTTAAAGGCTCTTCGTCTAAAAAGGTAATTTTATCAATAGATTTAATTGATTTAAAACCATATTTCCAAGGCACTACTAAACGAATAGGTGCTCCATTTTGTCCTTCTAGGGTTTTACCATACAAGCCAACAGCCAAGAGTGTCAAAGGATTCATCGCTTCATCCATACGTAAACCTTCTACATAAGGATACGTAATAGAAGAAAATACTCCCCTGCTTTGATCGGGAAAGATTTCAGGATCATATTTGGTTGTAAATTTTACATATTTGGCTTTTGATAAAGGCTCTACATCTTCTATTAATTTTTTTAGTTCAAAACCAATCCAAGGAACTACCATAGCCCAACCCTCAACACATCTGAATCTATAGATTCTCTCTTCAAGCGCGTACTTTTTAATCAAATCTTTTACATCAATGGTAATAGGGTTTTTAACCAAACCATCAATAGTAATTTTCCAAGAACTTGTATCCATATCTTTTGCTAAATCTTTTACTTTTTCTTTAGAAGTAGTAAACTCATAAAAATTGTTATAAGAAGTGATTTCTTTAAAAGTATTTAATTTTAAATCATTTGCATTTGCATCTTTTAAGTATTTTAGGTTAGAAAGAGGCAAATTCTCTTTTGCCATAAGGTCAACCAAAGCAGAAGAAGCAACAATACTAGCAGCTCCTAATTTTAAAAAATTTCTTCTTTTATTAAATAAAACTTCTGAGGTAACATCTTTTGCGCTTAACTTCTTCATGTGAATCCTTTATATATACCCTAGTATATACAAAGAATATAAAGCCTTTGTTTATTAAAAATAAAAAGCGTTATTTTAATAAAATCTTTAGATATTTAAAAGACCAAAGACACAAGGTTAGTAATAACAATAAAAGTGTTATTTTAATAAATAGAAGATATAAAAAATTTGTATTAATAAATAAAGCAGAAATAAATCTTAAAATTACTAAAAACTGAAGAAAAATAAAACAATAAACAGTGATTTTATTAGCATGTGGTGTTTGTCCTGAATGTCCTAAAACTACTCTTGTTGCAAAACCCAAAAGAATACTAAGAAAAAACCCTAAAGCAAAAATATGAATAACTGCTTTTTCAAAATATATTCCATAAAAATAAAAAAGAGATTCGCAAATAGAAACAAAAAAACCAATAGGGATCCATAATAAAGAAAGATGCAAAATCCATAAAATAGCTTCACTGTTTTTAATAGGAAGTTTCCAACGTAACAACTCTTTTGTAAAAAATACAAATAAAGGAATATCTGCTAGAAGATTTAAAAGTAAAGAATCAAAGCTCATGATTATTACTTTTAAAAACAATAAAACATATATAATTTCCATTAAATACTTTGATTTGTTTATCACATAACCAGGTGTTTTTCCACGTGTAAAAAAGGGCACCATACGCTGTGATACGGCAAAAATCAAAGAAAATAAATAAAGATAAAAACCTGCATTTAAAGCAAGAGAATGTAACAAATAAGAATATTGAAATTCAAAAAAAGAAAGAAAGTATAAAAAATGAGCTGTAAGTCCCGTAAAAAAAGAGATTAATATCCATTTTGCATCGTATTTGTCTTCAACTTTTGATTCTTTATAGAGTTTAAATAATAAAGAAAAACTAAAAACCTGGGCTAGAAAAATAAAAAAAGCAAAAAACATATAATAAGTAAAAGAAAAAAGAAGTGCTAAGAAAAAGGAAGCTGTTGCAAAAAAGTAAATATAAAAATGTTTGATATAAATTTTTCTTGTAATCGATGTAGTATTTAAAAAACGAGGAAAAACCGTATATAAAAAACCAATAAAAAACTGTGGGAAAACTACAAATATCAAAGCATAAGAATGATAGTCATGTAAAGATGCTTCAAGATAAATAAGTGAAGAATAATTTAACAGCAACAAAAAAAGGAAAAGTAATAAAAAAATAAGCGCAGTTGAGAAAAAGACTTTGTGCGCTTGAGAAGAAAAAGAAGAAAACCAAGATAAAAACATAAAACATCCTAAATATGTTCGAAAACATTTAAAGGAGTATATCAGGCTCTTAGTTTAATATCCTTGACTAAAAACAATAAATTTAAGCGTTTTTTACTGCTTCGTATATTCTTTTGTAATTGGGTTCATGAGTGATATCATCACAAAGCTCTTTATATACAATCACACCCTTTGTATCTATAACAAAAATAGCTCTTGCACATAAACCTTCTAAAACAGAATCATCAATTAAAACACCATAAGCTTTTGAAAAAGACTTGTCTCTGAAATCTGAAGCAATTTTTATATTTTCAATGCCTTCTGTTGTACAAAACCTTCCCACTGCAAAAGGCAAATCTTGTGAAACAACACTTATTTCTACCCCTTTTAAAGAAGATGCTTTTTCATTAAACTTTCGTGTTTCTTCTGCACATACATCTGTATCTAAAGAAGGCACTGTTGCAATAATTTGAATAAAGTCTTTTTTACCACCTACGTCTATATCTTTTAAATCTTGTGAACATAAGGTGATACAAGGAGCAAGATCGCCTACATTTAATAAGTTACCACTTATGTTAACAAGTTGTCCTTTAAGTTTTGTTGTAATCATTGTTTCCCTTTTGTTTAACAAACACTAATAGTATTTGAAGTTAATATAATTTTTTTATTTTCGATTAGTTTTGTAAGTGTTGCTTTAAAGGATTTTTTGCTAATTCCAAAAACATCCTTGATATCTTCAGCATCACTTTTATACGTAAATCCAAGCTCACCGCCATTTTGTTTTAAAATATCTAAGACTTTTTCTTCAAGATCATTAATATTTTTTTCACCAATTTTTTGCAAAGAAATATCCATCTTTCCATCATCTCTTACATACTTAACATAGGCTCTTTTGCTGCTTCCAATTTCGATGTTCTCAAAAACCTCATTGTGAAAAATCATACCTTCGTATTTTCCATTTACAACAAGTTTATATCCTAAAGGACTTTTTGCATAAACAACAACTTCAACTTCATCATTTTTTGTGAAGGTTTTGGGAGCATCTTCTAAAGAAAACTTTTCTGTTCCAATTAATCTTCCTGTATGTTCATCTTCTATTATACGAACAACTCTTGTTTGTCCTACGCTAAAACTTGATTTTTGTTTGTTTTTAGGTACTAATAAATCTTTTGGTAGATCAATATCAACAAAAGCACCAAAAGGAAGTAAATCAACTACTTCAACAGAAACAATATCACCCAAAATTCCTTTAGGTGTTAGTGTAGTTGAAATAAGTCTGTCTTCTGAATCTGTGTAAATAAATACTTTTATGTCATTTCCTACATGCATATCATTTGTTATATATGCATTTGGAAGTAAAACTACTTCTTCATCTTCTGCTATTAAATACAAGCCTGGTTCTGTGACTCTATCAATACGAAGTGTATTGATTAATCCTAATTCTATTCTTTGGTCCATGTTTTTCCGTTTTTACAAATGTAAATTTGTTTTTCTTTATTATAGCTAATATTTTTTTCTTATTGTTTTATTTTTTCAATACTTTTTGCAAAAAACAGACAAAATACAGAAACAAGTATAATACTTGCACCTGAACTAATATCATAATAATATGAGAGTAACAAACCAATAATTGTAAATAATGCCGCAAAAAAAGAAGATAAAAACATCATTTTTGAAAGATTATTTACATACATTAATGAGATATAAGTAGGTATGGTTAATAAAGCAATTACCAAAATCAAACCCACTACTCTAATAGCTGCAACTATACATAAAGCTGCCATTACAAGTATGAGTGTATAAAAGAATTTAACACTAATTCCTCTTAAACTTGAAAACTGTGCATCGTATGAAACTGCTAGAATTTCTTTGTAAAAATAAAGCACTAAAGAAATAAGAAGAACATCCAAAACAAACATATAAAGAATATCATTATAAGAAACAGCCAAAATTGAACCAAATAAATAAGACATAAGATCCACGTTATAACCAGGTGTCAAATCAACAAAAATAATACCAATTGCCATTCCTGCAGCCCACATAATTCCAATAATACTGTCTGCTTTGTTTCTATTGTTCAAAGTAATAATAGCCACAATAATAGCAGATATTACCGCAAAAACAGTTGCACCAAATAACACAGGAAGACCTAAGTATATGGCAATACCAATACCTCCATACGAACTATGAGCAATTCCTCCTGCTAAAAAAGTAATACGATTAACAACAATTAAGGAGCCAATAACACCAGAAATAATTGAAAGCAATAAACCTGCAAGTAAGGCATTTTGAAAAAATTCATAACTTAAGGCTTCAAGCATTTAACTCTCCTTTTAAAAAAACTATATTAATGTTCATGATTACACTCATGTATTATATTTTTACCCAAAGCGCTTAATAATTCAACCTCACATAAATGCCCAGAGGTGTTGCTTAAAGATTTTGATATTTTATCAAGAGTATGAAAAACCAAATTTTTATTAACATGGGCCACATTTTTTGCATAGTTTAATAAAACAGAAATATCATGAGAGATAACAATAATACTCATGTTCTTGTTTAAATCGGATAATAAGTCATAAACATCTTGTTGACCTTTTACATCTATACTTGCTGTTGGTTCATCTAAGAAGAGTATTTCAGGGTGTGAGCATAAAGCACGAGCTATAAATACTCTTTGTCTCTGCCCTCCACTTAAAGAACCTATTTTAGAATCTTTAAAATCAGCCATTTCTACTTGACGCAAAGAATGCATTCCACACTCAATATCTTCTTTTGAATAACCAAAAAGTCTTCTTTTCTTAACTTGATGGCCCATTAAAACCACTTCTAAAGCAGTAATAGGAAAATCTAGATTTAAGTTGGTATTTTGAGGCACATAACCAATAACAGAATCCTCAATGTGATAAGAAATCATATTCTTTTTACTTTTAAGTATTTTAAGTATGAGTTTTACTAAGGTAGTTTTACCACCCCCATTGGGTCCAATTATGGCTAAAAAATCATTTTCTTTTATCTCTAAAGAAATGTTTTCCAATACAGGTGTTTTGTCATAAGCAAAAGATAAATTATTAATTTTAATTAGAGTTTTCAAATTTTAAACTTTTTTGGGAATTATACTAAAAGCTATGTATTTTGTCAATTAAACAGTTCTTTTATATCTAACCATAAAAGACCCAAGTATTCATGAAATGAGACCTCTGTTTTTTGCAAAGAAGAAGCCATAGGAAGAGAGAGGTAATAATTGTCTTTTACTAAAAAACGTGTCGGTGCAGCTATGACATTTAATCCTTCTTTTTCAAAAATCCTCATAGCTCTTTTCATATGGTAAGCAGAAGTCACTAAAAAAAACTTCTCGTTTTTTACAATCTCTTTCACGCTTAGAGCTTCTTCTTTTGTATCTTTAGGTGATTCTTGAATTAGAATATCACTTTGAGGAATTCCTAGGGAGATTAATTTCTTGGCATTTATAAGGGCTTCTGAAATTTCACCCCTACCTTTATACCCAGAAGTAATAATCTTGGAGCCTTTATTTAAATAATATAAACGCAAAGCTTCATAAGCTCTACTTTCATAATCGCCTCCTAAAAGCAAGATATACGACGCTTTTTGATTCAAAGGTACTTTTTCATAAGTATTTTCTAAAGGTGCAAGTACTTTATTTGCTAAAGGGCCATAAGAAATGAAAAATATCCATAAAAAAGAAAGACTTAAAAAAACTTTTGCCCTTTTATAGGAATTCAAATATAAAAAAATCAAAGCAATAAAAGCTAAAATAAGTCCCAAAGATAAAGGCATTAAAAAAGCGGATATGATTTTTTTAAGTATAAAAGTGTATTCCATTTTTAATCTCCTACAATAAATGAAGTATAAGCAACTACTCTTGTTTCATCTTTAGTAACTTTTGCACTGGTACAAGAATGTAATTCTATATTTTTAAGGTTTTTATTTTTTTCTGCCAATAAAAGAGCTTTTAGTCCTGTCATTCCACAGGCTTCACTTTTTTCTAATGCTTCTAAGTTCTGTGAAATAAGAGCTTGTACACAGTGTTTATCAATAATATTTGATTCTTCTTGACTGTGAAAATGACTTAAATCTGTTGAAATAACTAAAAGAACATCATCTTTATTTAAAAGTTTTTCAAACAATATACTTAATTCTTTAGCGCTTAGTTTACCATATACAATTTCAATAAGAGATGCATTTGGAAAATAGTGTTTTATAAAAGGGGCTTGTGTTTCTGTTGAATGTTCTGCATGTGCATTTTTGTTAAAGTACAAATATGAAAATTCATTTTGCAATTCTTTTATAAATGTTTTGTTTATTTCAATATTTCCTAAAGGTGTTTCATACGTATCATAACTACAAACACTGGCACCTTCAAAAGATATTTTGTGGCTGGGTCCAATAATTATTAGGGTTTTATACTTTTGATACGAACTTAAATAATACGCAATATTGGCTGTAAAACCAGAATATATATAACCTGCATGAGGAACAATTAAAGCTTTTATATTATTTAGAAGTTTTTTATAAGTAAAACCTTGATTAAAATGTTCAATATATCGCAAAATTTCACTTTTTTCTTCTGGATAAAAAGTGCCAGCTACAGTCATTTTTCGTTTTGTCATAAAAACTCCTTCTAGTTTTTTGGAACAAGAACAGCTATCATTGTCTAAAGTATTTTCCAAAGTATTAAAATATACTCTGTGGATTAAAACCTTATTACACTTTGTACATCTTGTATGATTATCTAAGCCTGCATTTCCAATATACACATGCTTTAAGCCTAAATCTTCTCCTATTTTTTTGGCACTTAATAAAGATTCTTTTGACGTTCTAGGAAGATCGAGTTCTTTATAATCAGGATGAAAAGCAGATAAGTGCCAAGGAATTTCATCTCCTAATTCATCTTTTATAAACTTAGCAATTTTGTATATTTCTTCTTTCGAGTCGTTTTTACTAGGTACCAATAAAGTTGTGATTTCTAGGTGAATATCTGCTTTAGCAAAAAATTTAAGATTTTTTAATAATATATCTAAAGAACCTCCTAGTTTTTTATAATACTCATTGGTAAAACATTTCAAATCTACATTTATGGCATCAATAATTCCTATCATATCACTAGCTACTTCAGAACTTTCAAAACCATTAGAAACATATACCGATTTAATATCGTATTTTTTAGCTTCTAAGGCTATATCTTTTGCATAAGGGTAAAAAATAGTGGGTTCATTGTAGGTATAAGAAATAGATTTACACTTATGTTTTAAGGCTAAGTTTACGATGTCAATGGGGGCAAAGAATTTTTCTTTATTTATTTTTTTTTCTTGTGAGATACCCCAATTTTGACAAAAAGTACATTTAAAATTACAGCCAACTGTTCCTAAAGATAAAGATTGACTCTGGGGATAAAAATGATACAAGGGTTTTTTCTCAATAGGATCTATATTCATAGCAGCAATATGTCCGTACACTAAACAATCTATTTCATCACCTGTGTTTTTATTAATACCACATATTCCCACTTGATCTTTTTTTATAGAACAATAGTGTGAGCATAAAAGACATATTAGTTTTCCTTTGTTACTGTCTTTTTTAAAATATTTCATTATTGTATTTTTTTTACTTCATAGGTGAAAATTCTAGGATTTTCTTCTAAACAAGAATAAGGAAGACCTGCTTTTTTACATAAAGCATCAAAAAAAAGCTCAAAACTGTTTAATTGTTCCCAAACTTGAGGTAAAAAGGTTGCGCTATTATTTCCATGCTTTAGTATTACACCATGTGTATTTATTTTGATTTTAGATTTTAAATCATCTACATTTGAATATTTCACTTCTAAAGAAGAGGATAAAAGAGAAATCTCTATGTGAATATTTTCAAATTCTTCTTTTGTTAAAGGAGCAAACCGGGGGTCTCTAAAAGCAGCCGCTTTTGCATTATGGATAAGATCTTCTAAAAGTATTTTGTGGGCTTGTAAGGAGCCTATACAGCCTCTTAATCGATTGTTAAGTTTTAAAGTAACAAAACTAGCTTCTACTTTATTTAAAAGCTTGTGTTCTTTTAATAGAAAATCTTTTTTTATATAAATCTTAGGATCAAATTCTTCTTTTATTGCCGCATATACAATTTCTAATAAAAGATTATTTTCCATGTTTATTCTTTTATTAACTCTTCAATAAAAGAAACAAAAGCATCTGAGTCATTGACACAAGGACAAACTTTATAGTCACTAATACCGTGTGATTTTGCAATTTCTCTGTATTCTATATCTAACTCAAATATAGTTTCTGAGTTATCAATTATAAAAGAAATAGGATAAATTAAAACACGTTCATTTTTAAATTCTTTTAATTTATCATCCAAGGAAGGTGTAATCCATTTCATAGGCCCTACTTTTGATTGATACGCTAAATTAACAGATGTAAATTCAAGGTCCTCTTTTTTTAATTTTTCAATTAAAATAGCTACATGTTCCCTTACTTGTTCTTGATAAGGATCCCCTGCATCAACAATTTTTTGAGGTAAACCATGGGCCGAAAAAATTAAATTGTAACCTTTCGTACTTAATACAGATTTTTTAATATCATTAATTATAATAGTATTAAAAAGATCATTTTTATAAAAAGGCTCAATAATTCGTGTTTTAAAATTAAAGTTTTTGACATTCATGAAATCTTCTAAGGAAGATTTAGTTGTTGTTGTAGAGTATTGGGGATATAAAGGCAGTAATACTAGTTCTTTAATATTTAGCTCTTGCAAAGAATCGCATGCTTCTTGGGCAAAAGGAGGGGTATAACGCATAACTTGTTTTACTTCATAGTTTTCTAGTTTATTGTTTAATTTATTAACTAATTTTATAGTAATAGAATGAAGAGGAGAAGAACCACCAATTTTTACATAGTTTTCCCAGGCTTTATTTAAACGCGATAATACAATTATTTTTGCCAGACAATATCGTAAAAAAGTACTTTTAAAAGTTATGATATTTTTATCATTAAACATGTTATTTAAAAATAGTTTTAATTCATCTTTATTTCTAGCGCCACCCATATTCATTAAAACCAATGCTTTATTTTTTTGCTTCATTTTTTTCCTATTCTTAAACCCAACACTTGATTCATTTTTTGTATTTTATCATATTTTATATATAAAAATTAATATATTCCCAATAAAATATTAAGCAGAGCTATAAATATAACTTTATAATTAAATTTACTTAAAAACTAAGAAAATTATCTAAGTTAATAATAATACAAAAAGGGTAAAATAATTGTTACCAAACAGAAGGCTCAGCGTGAAGAAAACTTTTTTTATCTTTTTTTTATTAACATCTACTCTTTTTGCTAATATTTTTTCTGTATGCGCATCTTGCCATGGCTTTAATGGCAATGAAAAAGCCTTAAGTAAATCCCAAATAATAAAAGGTTGGAGCAAAGAAAGAATTACTTTTGCACTACAAGGTTATAAGAATGGCAGTTATGGAGGAGAAATGAAAGGTATAATGAAAGGGCAAGTTATGAGACTTAGTCAAAAAGATATTAAAGAACTGGCACTTCTTATTTCGAGTTTTTAAATTTATTTTTTGCTTCACTAATCTTTTTTTCTTTTTTTACCGCATCGTTTAAGTCATCTTCACTGTCAAATAATAAACCATCCATCATTTTAGAAGTATCATCAAACTGCCCTGTTTTTGCACCCCAGATAAAAAATCCCAAAATAATAAAAGAAAGAAATAAACCAACAAATAACATCATAAAGAGCGTATCTGAAATCATAATTAACCTTTGTTTTTAATTCTAAGTGAATTCAATACTACTATTAATGAACTTAGACTCATAGATAATGCTGCCACTAAGGGAATCACTAATCCAAAAACAGCTAAAGGAATAGTAATCATATTATAAACTAAAGAAATTAAAAGATTTTGTTTAATAAAAAAATACGTTCTTTTTGACAAAATAAGTGCATCTTTTAATGATTTAAGAGAGTTATTTAAAATAACAATATCTGAAACTGAAATTGCAATATCTGTACCACTTTTCATAACAATGGAAACATTAGCATAAGATAATGCCAAAGCATCATTTACTCCATCTCCCACCATAATAACTCTTTTGTTCTGTTCTTTCAAACCTTTGATATAATTTGCTTTTTCTATGGGATTTATATTTCCATAAAATTCTTTAATATCTAATTCTTTTGCAATCTTTTCTACAACATTAATATTATCACCACTCAAGATAACTGTTTTTATATTGTTTTTCTTTGTATAAGCAATAAAATCTTTTGCATCATCTTTTAATTCATCTTCTAAAGTAACACAGGCAAATACTTCTTTATTAATACAAAATATATACTCAGAAGAAGAACTTTTAAAAGAAGTAGATATATTATGCTCTTTTAATAAGGAGCTACTTCCACCTAAAAGCTCAAAACTCTCTTTTTTGATATTTTCATAAAAAGCACTTAAGCCCTTTCCATTAATATTTTTAATTTTATCTATCTTTAAATATTCCAGATCACTGTATTTTTCTTCTAAATACTTTTTAAGTGCTTTTGAAATAGGATGAGTAGAAGAATCCACTAAAGAATACATTAAATTAAGATGGAAAATATTATTATTACTTAACTTAAAGTCTTTGACACTCAAAAGTCCATTTGTTAAGGTACCCGTTTTATCAAGAACCATTACATCTGCTTTTGCCATTTCTTCAATGTATTTGGCTTCTTTAAATAACAAACCTTTTTTTGCCAAACTTGATATTCCAATTAAAGAAGCCATTGGTGTTGCTAACGCTAAAGCGCAAGGACAAGCAATTACTATTACAGAAATAGCAACAATAAAAGATTTCTCAAATACAGAAATATTTCCATAAGAAAAACCCATAGATAAACCCAAAAAGTACCAAGTGAAAAAAGTTCCTAAAGATATACCTAAAACAAGAAGGGAAAATACTTTTGAGAATTCATTGGCTTTTTCTTCAATTTTAGGTTTATGATTTAAGGAATCTTCTAACAAAACAACAATAGAATTTAACGTAGATTTTTCATAGGTTTTTAAGGCTTTATATTGAATCAAAGAACCTAAATTAATACTAGAGCTGTAAATTGGGTCTTTTTCTTTTTTGTCAACACTTAAAGATTCACCACTTAAAGCGGCTTCATCAAAAGAACTTTCATAGGCCAATAATTCACCATCAACACAAGCTTGTTCACCTGTTTTAAGCTCCAAAACATCGCCTACTTTAATTTCAGCAATAGCTACAACCTTTTTTCCGTCTTTTTTAACTAAGGTTGCAAATAAAGGTACTTTTGATTTAATAGTATCCAAGGTATCAAGGGCGGATTTTTTTCCAATGACTTCTAAGTATTTACCTACTAAAACAAAAGTAATAATCATGCTTACAGAATCAAAATAACTTTCCCCCGCACCCCCTAATAGAATATATAAAGAATATACATAAGATAAACCAGCCCCTGAACAAACTAAAAAATCCATATTAATGATTTTGTTTTTCAAAGCATAATAAGCACCCTTAAAAAAAACACTCCCAGAATAAAACAATACAGGAGTACAAAGTATAAACTCAGCCATATGGATCATATGTTTTATATCATCATCAATACCTGTAAAAAAGCCAGTATATTTAGCCACACCCAACATCATAATATTCACAGAGGAGAAAACCGCTACCATCATTCTAATAAAATAATCTTTTTTTGCTTCACTTGCATTTTCATCTGCTAAAGAAACTTCGTAAGCATAAGCATCGTAACCAATAGATCTAATTTTTGAAATAATACTTGATAATTTAATTTCATTTTTATCAAAAATAATTCTGGCTTTATTATTCGTAAAATTTATCTTAGCTTCAATGATTCCATCTGTTTCAAAAAGAATTTTTTCGTTTAACCAAATACACGCTGCACAATGAATTCCCTCAATGATTAAATCAATATGAGAGAAACCTTCTTGGGTTTCTTTTACATAATTTGAAAAAAAACTGTCTTCATCAAAATTATTTAAATCATTTTTTTCGTATTTTTTAACAGAAGCTAAAGTTTTACTTCCAAGCTTATTATAAAAAGAACCTAAATCCTCATCTTGTAAGAGATAATAAACGCTTTGACAGCCTTTACAGCAAAAGAATAAGTTATTTTCTTCAATCATTATTTCATTTTTAAAAGCAATTTGACAGTGATTACATTTTACACTCAAGGCATTTTTCCTAGTAAATTCATTCATTTTTATTATTTAATAACTTTTATTATTTTTTAACTTTTACAATCTAAATTATATAGATATTATGATATTATTATTTATCTAAGGATAATAATATTTTTTAAAATTATCAGATTATATCGTATAAAGTTGGAGAAGAAGTTTTATGATTGAAAACATTTCTATATTAAAAAATATTACAATATTATATGCAGAAGATGAAGATAATTTACGAGAAATCACACTAAATATATTAAAAGGTTTTACCAAAAAACAATTCGTAGCAAAAGATGGAAAAGAAGGTTTGGCTTTATTTAAAGAGCATGAAAAAGACATAGATTTAATTATTACAGATATAAATATGCCATTAATGAATGGTTTAACTATGATTAAAAAAATCAAAGCTATTAATCCCAGAATTCCTATTATTGTAGCAACTGCCTTTTCAAATACAGAATACTTACTTGATGCAATTGATATGGGTGTAGACAAATATGTTTTAAAACCAATTGATATGAAAAAACTCCTTCAATTAATGAGTCAATCTTTACTTTATCATGAATTAAAAGATTTATATATAGACAAATTAACCCACCTTCCCAATAGAAATAAACTCAAAAAAGACTTATCGGTAAACGAAGTAGATTTAATGGCTTTAATTAATATTGATAAGTTCTCAACCATAAATGATCTTTATGGAGAAGTAAATGGGGATGAAATCCTTTGCCAATTTGCAAAAAAAATACAAGAAGATTTCAAAGAAGAAACATTTACAATTTATCGTATTGAAGCAGATAAATTTGCAATTGTTACCTTAGGAACAAACTTAAGTATAAATGAATTTAAAGAACGCTGTACCATTTTTGCAGAAAAAATAGAACGAAGTGCAATCTTAATAGGTGAGCATTCTATTGATTTACATATCACAATAGGAATTGCAAAAGCCAAAGCAGAAGATGTTTTTAGGTATACACAAAGAGTAATTAATTATGCAAGAAAAAAGTTTGAACAAATTTTAATTTATGAAGATTCATATAACTTTCAAGAAGATTTTGAAGAAAATATGCGTTGGGTTAAAAAAGTAAAAAATGGAATACAAAACAATCTTTTTACGGCATATTACCAGCCTATCATTGATACAAAAACCAAAGAAATCTATAAATATGAAGCACTGATTCGTTATATTGAAGAAGATGGAAAAGCAATTGCACCTCATAAATTTTTGGACATTGCAAAAAAAGTAAAACTTTACCCCAAAATTATCGAAATAATGTTAGAAAAAGCATTGATTTTTATTAAAGTAAAGAAAAAAAGAGTATCCATTAATATTTCATTTGCCGATATATCTTCTGTTAAAACCCAAGAATGCATTTTTACAAAATTAGAAGAGCATAAAAATCTTACTTCAATGTTAGAGTTTGAAATTTTAGAAAGTGAAGAAATATCTGATTTCGCTTCCGTACAGCGTTTTATCGCCCAAGTGAGAACCTATGGTTGTACGGTGGGAGTAGATGATTTTGGTGCAGGATATTCAAATTTTAATATGTTAACGCATTTGGATATTGATTTTGTAAAAATTGATGGTTCTTTAATCAAAGAAATAGATCAATCTCTTAATCAAGAAATAATTGTAGAAACCATTTCAAACTTTTCTAAAAAGTTGGGCTTAAAAACGGTTGCTGAATATGTTTGTAATGAAGCAGTATACGAAAAAGTAAAACTTCTAGATTTGGATTATTCACAGGGCTATTATTTCTCAGAACCCCTTGCTTTTGATGAAGTATAAATAAAGTTTTATTTATACCAAGCGCTTAACAGTTTGTCATCATCAAATAAGCTTGCTTTTATTCTTGTAATATTAGCAATGCTAACTAATTGTTTAGAGGCTGTATGTAAATCATCGTTTACAATAAAATAATCATATTTTTTAAAATACTTAATCTCCGTTTTTGCATTGTCTAATCTTTTATTAATGACATCTTTTTTATCTGTTCCTCTTGCACGTAATCTTTTCTCTAATACTTCTAAAGAGGGAGTACTTATAAAAACTGAAGTAACATTAGTAGGCATCTTTTTTCGTACAATTTCATGTCCTTGTACATCAATATCAAAAATAACTAATTTACCAGCACTGAGAGCTCTTTTAATTGGTTTTAAAGACGTACCATAAAAATTTCCATGAACTTCTGCCCATTCTAAAAAATGTCCTTCTTTTATATCTTCTTTAAAATCTTCTTTGGAAACAAAAGAATAATCTATTCCATCAATTTCACCTGTTCTAGGAGCTCGTGTGGTAGTTGAAATAGAGAAATAGTAATCTTTTATATCTTTATACACTTCTTTTAATAAAGTCGATTTTCCACAACCACTAGGACCTGAGAGAATTAAAATAGCGCCTTTTTTTTCATTTATCATATTATGCCTTTAACGATAATCTAATATCAATTGATTCACCACGTGTAAGTCTGTCAATTATGCTTTGATCTACTTTTGAGAACAAGGGGCTTAATTCATCAAGATTGTATTGATTAAGTATTAAATCAATACTTTTATTAGAATCACTAAACTCATATTCTTTTACTTCATTAAGCGCTTCATCAATAACATCAGATAAGTCTTTCCACTCACGTTGATCTAATTCATAAGCATCTTCTACACTAGAGTCTAAAAGAATTTGATTGATTTTAGATAATTCACTCGAATCAAGAACACCTCCCTCATTTAAAGAGGAAAAAGACACAATACTTTCGTCATTGTCATTGTCTATATCATCAACAATATAATCAGCAATCGAATCAACATAAGAATTTAGTTCATCAATATTAACTAAAGACTCATCTTTCATATTTTCTTCTTCTTGTTTTATCTCTTCAAGAACTTCATTTTTTAAAAAAACTATTTGCTCTTCTAAAATATCGTTTAATTGTTTGGGTAAAAAAGGTCGCGTAATCTCAAAATCACTGGCAGTATCAGTGCTAAGTTTATCTTTTGAAATTATTCCTATTCTTCTGGCATATTGTTTTATATGTGAAAAATCTTTAACAATATATTCTTCATCTAAAACAATTAAATCATATTTTTCTTGGATTTTTTTACTAATATCATTTTTGTATTCAAGCTCAAGTTTTACACAAATTAATTTAAATATTTGAATAATAATAGGAGTTTTGCTTAACAATAAAAGTTTCATTTTAACTCCTTAAGTTCATTATTAATTAATTTAAATACTTTATCACACTCATACGCTAAATCTTCTTCATGTGTAACTAAGATCAAACCTGCATTATTCTTTTTTATATAAGAAAAAACAGTATTCATAACTTCTTTTGCTGTTTCTTTATCTAAATTACCTGTTGGTTCATCTGCAAAAATGATACTTGGTTTTTTAGAAATAATTCGTGCAATAGATAAACGCTGTTGTTGCCCACCACTTAACTCACCTACACCTTGTTTCATAACATGCGTGATATCTAAATCCTCTAATAAATTCTTATCTAAAGCGTGACCACTTAACAAAGAAGCTATTTCAAGATTTTCTTGCGCATTGAAACCTCTAAATAAATAGTGCGCTTGAAATATTATACCAAAATCTTTTCTTCTTATATTTAAAAGTTTTTTGTCTTTTAACTCATAAATATTTGTATTATTGTAAAAAAGTTCACCTAAATTTGGTTTTAGAAGTGAGCTTAAAATATTTAATAAAGTAGATTTACCTGTTCCACTAACACCAATAATAGCAATACTTTCTTGCTCATAAAGACTTAAATTAATTTTATTAAATAAAGGGTAATCAAAAGAATGTGATATGTTTTTTGCTTCAAGTAGGAGCTTGGAAGGAAGAGGACTTGAATGAAAATCTTCGCTGTTTGTCTCAGAATTAATCATTCAAGCCTTTCTTATTTATAATGTATAGTATTTACTTATTTTGCCATTTGTGCAGCAACTTCTGCAGCAAAATCTTCTTCTTTTTTCTCAATACCTTCACCCAGTTCAAAACGGATGTAAGCAGTAATTTTAATAGATGCATCAACAGCAGCAATTGCTTGCTCAACTGTTTTTTTGTCATCCATTACGTATGCTTGTGATAATAAAGCAAGTCTTCCATCTAATTGACAGTTATCTTCAATCCAACGTGCTATTTTACCTTTAACAATATTTTCAATAATGTTTTCTGGTTTACCAGATGCTAAAAGTTCAGCTTTCATTTCTTCTTTTGCAGTATTAATTGCAGTTTCTGTTAATTGTGACTTAGAAACAAACTGAGGGATGTTTTTTAAAGGTTTTTTCAATCTTTTTAATTCATCATTCCCAGCTTCAATTTCTGCAACAATTGCTCTGTTTTCAGATTCAACAAAAGAAGCATCTAAATCAGTATAAGCAATTACTGTAGGTTTCATAGCAGATGCATGCATAGCAAGTGATTTTAATAATGTAGCTGTTTTTTCAACAGCAGCATCATCACAAGTTGCAGCTAATAAAACTCCAACTCTACCATTTGTATGTACATAAGCATTTACAACGTCAGAAGAAACAGCAGCTACTTTTCTAGCAACTAAGTTTTCACCAACAGTAGCAATTTTACCTGCTAAATATTCTGGAAAAATAAGTCCATTTACAGATGATGCAGCTAAAGCAGCAGCATCTGTAATATCATTAGAAGCAGCATGCTCAACGATTTCTTTAGTAATAGCAATAAAGTTATCATTTTTTGCAACAAAGTCAGTTTGAGCATTAAGCTCTAACATTGTAGCTTTAGATCCAGAAGCGTTAACTGTAACAGAAATTAATCCTTCAGCAGCAACGTTTCCAGCTTTTTTAGCAGCTTTACCAAGTCCAGCTTCTCTTAAAGCTTGAACAGCTTTATCTAAATCACCTTCAGTTTCATTAAGCGCATTTCGACAATCAAGCATTCCTGCCCCTGTCATAGCTCTTAATTCTTTGATTAATTTAGGAGTTGAACCAGCCATAATTACTTAGCCTCAGTTGCAGTTTCAGTTTTCTCAGCTTCAGCTACTGCTTCTGCAACTACTTCAGCAGTTTCAGTTTCACTAATAACTTCTTCATCAGTTCCAGTTTCTTCAGCTAAAATAGCTTTACCTTCATTAATTGCAGCAGCCATTTCATTACAAAATAATTGTACTGATCTAATAGCATCATCATTTCCTGGAATTGGAAAATCAACTAAATCAGGATCACAGTTAGTATCTAAAGGAGCTACAACTTTGATTCCTAATCTTCTTGCTTCTAAGATTGCAATTTTTTCTTTAACAGCATCAACAACAAACATTAAGTCTGGTAATTTATGCATTTCTTTAATTCCACCTAAGTATAATTCTAACTTAACTTCTTTTCTAGAAAGCATTAATGCTTCTTTTTTAGTTAAAAGATCTAATTGACCTTCTTCTCTCATTCTTTTAATAATTTCTAATTTTCTAATTGATTTTTTAATTGTTCCGTAGTTTGTTAACATCCCACCTAACCATCTATGGTTAACGTAAGGCATACCACAATCAATTGCTGCTTTTTTAACGGCATCTCTTGCTTGTTTTTTAGTACCTACGAAAATCATTGTTTGACCTTCAGCAGCTGCTTCTTTAACTACATTATATGTGTATCTAAAGTATCTTAATGTTTTTTGTAAATCAATAATATAAATATTTTTTCTTACACCGAAAATGAATTTTTTCATTTTTGGATTCCATCTTCTTGTTTGGTGTCCGAAGTGAACTCCACATTCTAATAAGTCTTTCATTGTAACCATGTTGTTTTCCTTGTGTTTGTTTTAGGGTTTAGCCTCTGTGTTCCTTAATACAAAGACAAGCTTTGCACAACCCATACCAGGATTAACACATGTGAGGTTTCTAAATTAATTTAGAACCGTGATTTTATCTAAGTTAAGTTTAAATTTACTTTAAGTGCTTATATTAGTATCTAATCTTCTATACTACTACAAAATATCTCAATTCAAATAACCTTTATTCCACTTGTGCTAAAATTGCATAAATAATAATAAGCACTGATTATTTAAGGACAAAACTTGAGTTTACATCATAAAATAGAAGAATTAAAAAAAGAAATAAAAAAAGGTGTCATTGGACAAGATCATATGATTGATGCTTTATTAATAGGTATTTTATGTAATGGCCATATTTTATTAGAAGGTGTTCCAGGACTTGCTAAAACAACTACGGTTAAAGCCTTTGCCCAAAGTTTAGACATAGATTTTAAAAGAGTGCAATTCACACCTGACTTATTACCAAGTGATATTATAGGAGCTCAAATATATGATATGAAAGAAGGTGAGTTTAAAATTAAAAAAGGTCCCATTTTTACAAACTTACTTTTAGCAGATGAAATAAACAGAGCACCTGCTAAAGTTCAAGCTGCCCTTCTTGAAGTTATGCAAGAACGTCAAATAACCATCGCAGAAGATACCTATATGCTGGAAGAACCATTTTTAGTTTTGGCTACTCAAAATCCAATTGAATCAGCAGGTGCTTATGAATTACCAGAAGCGCAACTGGACAGGTTTATGTTTAAAATAATTGTGGATTATAATACAAAAGAAGAAGAGTATGAAATTGCTTCAAAAGTAACAAACTCTAGTTTTGAAACTATAAATAAAGTATTTACAAAAGAAGATTTGTTTTTATTAAAAAAAGAAATCCTAAAAGTTCATATTGATAAAGAACTAGAAGAATATATTGTTAATCTAATTTTTGCAAGTAGAGAGCCTGCTTTGTATGGATTAGAACACATAGCCCCTTATATACAATTTGGAGCAAGCCCTAGAGCTACTATTGATATGTTTAAAGCAGTAAAAGCAAAAGCCTATATTAGAGGGAATGATTATGTTTCTCCTTTAGACATTGCTTTGATTTTTAAAGAAGTATTACGGCATCGTGTCATTTTATCTTATGAAGCGCAAGCAAAAGAAATTAATATTGATGATATTTTACAAACAATCTTAGAAAAAGTAAGTATTCCTTAGTTTATGAATTTAGCTGCTAAAAAACTGCTTATAAAAAGTAAAAAACGTGTTTTCTCAGAAATACATGGAAACAATTCTTCTTTGTTAAAAGCGGATGGTTACGATTTCCTTGAATTAAAAGAGTATGAATATGGAAATGATGTAAAAAATATTGACTGGGTAATCTCAGCCAAACTACAAAAACTTTACGTAAAAGTTTTTCATGCACAAAAAGAACTTAATATAACAATTGTAAATATTATGGGCGGTTCTATGCATTTTGGTTTGCATAAATTAAAAAGTGACTTATGTAATGAGATTGCTTGTTTATTAGGATTTATAGCCATCAAACAAGGAGATCCTTTTGCTTCTTATATTCTAAATGAAAATTTAGAATTGCTCACGAAAGCTTCAAAAAAAATCTTTGCAGTTAGTGAAATGAATCAAAAAATCTCACAATACAAGTGCCTTAATAAAAGTATAGATTATAGAAATTTAGGTAATATACTTTTTAAAAATATTAGAAAAAAATCTCTGCTTTTTTTATTAAGTGATTTTTTAGAAAGCGAAACATTGGATTTAAGACTTCTGTCAAAAAAACATGAAGTATATGTCATTGTTATTCGTGAAAAATTCGAAGAAAAACCTTTTGCTTTAAGTAATGTAAATTTCATTGATCCAAGTAATGGAAAAAACTTTTCAGGACTCTTGTCTAAAAAAGCACTAAATAACTACCAAGAAAAAATAAAACAAAATGATCAACTTTTATATGAACACACAGAAAGTTGTGGAATTAAAATTATTAAGATATACACCAACGATGATGCATTGGCAAAATTAATGGGGTTTTTGAAATGATAAAAATCCATGATATTAAAAACATTGTAGAAATAAATGACTATTCTTTTTATTTCTTTCTTTTTTTACTTTTATTCTTTCTTGTTTTTTTAGTATTTGTATTCTTATTTTTATACAAACTTTATTTGAGAAAAAAAAATAATCCTTTAAAAAAATATCTAAAGGAACTAAAAAATGTTGATTTAAAGAATACAAAAGAAGCCTCTTATAGTATTGCTAAATACGCTCATTTAATGAGTTTTCATAAAAATAATACACAAGTATCTAAACATATTTTATTTTTATTAGAAGAATATAAATATAAAAAAGATGTTCCTGATTTTTCAAAAGATTTTTTAAGTGAATATAATAAATACCTAAAGAGTGTACATGTTTGAGTTTGAATACCCCTATGTTTTTTCCCTTATTTTTATTTTTATTTTTTGTGAATACTACTGTAAAGAAAAAAGCGCAACTTTTTATTTTCCACAAAGCAATATGCTTGAAAAATCTTCATCTTTTTTTAATTTAAAAATACTTAAATATCTGATTTTAGTACTTGCACTTTTAGCTTTAGCTTCGCCTATAAAAAAACTCAATACTGTTTTTATAAAAAATGATGGAATAGACATTGTTTTAAGTTTGGACACCTCTTATTCAATGAAACAAAGAGGCTTTAACCTAAACAATCCAAATGAAAACAGATGGAATGTTATATCATCCATTGTAAAAGACTTTATTCAAAAAAGACTAAATGATAATATTGCTTTAGTAGTATTTGGATCTTCTGTTATGACAGCATCCCCTCTTTCTTTTGATAAAAATGCACAAATGGATATATTATCCTATTTAGATATTGGCATTGTTGGCAATAAAACAGCTATGTTTGATTCTTTAGCAAGCGCCATTAATATTTTGAAAAGTTCAAAATCAAAAAGTAAAATCATTGTACTTTTAAGTGATGGGGAAGATACTGCAAGTAAAATTCCTATAAGTATAATTATTAAATTAGCAAAAAAATACAAGATTAAAATCTATACAATATTAATTTCAAATTACAAAATACCTGCTTTAGAACATATATCCAAACAAAGTATGGGCAAGAGTTATTTAGCAACAAACTCTTTAATCTTAGAGAAAATTTATGAAGACATTAATTATTTAGAAAAAAGCTCCTTAAATAAGAACAAAATAGTTTTAAAAGAATACTATTATTTTTATCCTTTGTTTTTTTCTATATTAATGTTATTTTTCTTTCTTATTATCAAAAATCGTTTCTAATCATACAAAGAGAACATAAATAATTAATTTTTAGTTATAATAACATTATGAATGAACAAGATAAATTAGAAGTCAAAGATTTACTTAAACAAGCCCTCGAGGAACGTTCAAAAGAATATACCAACAAAAAAAAATTTAAAATCTACAGAAAAGATCTTAGAGATTTTTTATCTATTAAATTAAATAAAATTGTAATTCCAATCTTTTTGGCAATAATAATTGCACTTACCTATCAAATACAGCAAAATATAATTCCACAAGAAATTGTAACAATAAAAGAAGTTCTAGTAGAAAAAATTGTAAAAGAAGAATTTGATAAAAGCACTTTGGTTTTTGATGATTTAAATAAAGATTTACAAGCAACATATGTTTTAAAAAGCAACTTTACGAGCTTAGAAAAACGCCTAAAAGCATTAAAAAGTATTAATCCAAAAGAATCTCGTAATAGCATTGTTTTAAATAAAAAAATTTCTTATCTTCAAGCTAATTTGGAAAAAACCAGACAGTTAATTAAAAAACAAAAATACAACTCTGTTTCTTGTTATGATACAGGTGTGGCATCTAAGAATATAAGTGCTGCATGTAAGAAAAAATTAAAAGTTTTTTTTAAGAACAATAAAGAAACAAGTATTCGTTACCAAATCATCCCATTGTTGGATAAAAAAGATGAACAAGCTTTTTCGTCTATCAAAAGTAAAAGTAGAAGAGAACTATTACACTTAGGTTTATCTCGAGCTAGAGTATTAGAAGCAGCATGGTTAGTAAAAGATTATTTGGGAAAAGATACCTTAATATCTTATGTAAATTATATTGCACAGTCCAAACACGGAAGAGGAATTATCATTAGAGCCTATAAATAGAAGATTATTTATAGACTTTATTTTATATTTTGATTCGCCAAACAATCTAAAATAATTTTTTTATCCAATAAAGGAAATTTTTTATCATAAATGGTTTGAGTACTTTCATCCCCTTTTCCAAGTACAAGCACTACAGAATCTTTAGAAGCTAATGCTATAGCTTTTGCAATAGCAGCTTTTCTATTAATATCAATTTTAACATTTTGTTTGTTTTTAATACCACTTAAAATATCTGAAACAATTAAATCAGGATCTTCGAAACGTGGGTTATCTGAAGTAATAATAATGTGTTTAGCATAAGTAGCAGCCATTTTCCCCATTATTGCTCTTTTACTTTGATCTCGATCTCCTCCTGCTCCAAAAACGACAATAATATCTTTATGATTAAAGCTTTCAAATACTTCTTTCATTCCATCAGGAGTGTGGGCAAAATCAACAATAATCAAAGGTTCTTTAGAAATAATCTCCATTCTACCTTCAACTCCTGCAAAGTTTTCTACAACAAGACAAATTTCTTCAAGATTTTTATTAGTAACAATATCAACAGCTGCTATAGCAGCTGTAAGATTATAAATATTAAATATTCCCATCATTGAAGAAGAAAAATTAACCATTTCTCCTATATGTGAAATAGCAACTTGCATTCCTTCTTTAAAAGAATAAGCTTGAACTTTATAAGTAGAAGGTTTATCTAAAGAATACGCATAAGCATTTTTTCTATTGACATTAACTTTGGGGTCATCTTTATTAATAAGTTTTTTTCCATCATCACTAAAAAAAGAATTTTTAATATTGATATATTCTTCTATTGTATTGTGATAATCTAAATGGTCACGTGTAATATTCGTATGAATTTTAAGCTCAAAAGTAAGACCCTCAATTCTGTTTTGCGCAATAGCATGTGAACTAACTTCCATAATAAAAAAATCACATTCATTTTTAATGGCTTTTTGAATATGAGAAAAATTTGTTACTTGCATAGGTGTAGTTAGAGAGTATTCTTCTATACGTTCATCGTTGATAAAAAACCCACGTGTACCTTGAAGCGCTACTTTGTAGCCTAAATCAAGTAAAAAAGAGTAAATAGCAGCAGCTGTTGTTGTTTTACCATTAGTTCCTGTGATTCCAATAATTTTAATAGGCGAAAAATCAAAAAAATCTTTTAATTGTGAGGAGGCTATAATTCTTTTGCAGCCTGCTTGTTTTACTTGCTCAATATATTTTTTATTGTAATTATTGCTTACAAAAATTATGTCTTTGTTGATTTCTTGTGAATTATCTGTGAAATGGTATTCATTTGTGATTAAGTGCAATGTTTTTCTCTTCTAATAATTTATATAGTTTTTGAATATTATCATCGTAGGAAAAATATTCATTAAAGCCTTCTAAATAGGAATATGCTGTAGTATTAAAATCATTTTCAATCAATTTAGAAACAAAATCAAAAAAATCATCTTTTGATTCAATCGCAACTTTTGTTGAAAACATAATATCTTCAAAAGCCACACGAAAAGAACCTCTTGAAATAACCAAAGCTTTAAAATCATCATATTTAATAGCATCCAAAGATTCAACTGTATTTTGTGAAAACTCATCTAACATCAGCATTAAACTTTCTACATCTCCGTCATAAGCGCTGATCACTTTTTTAATATAAGGAATGGCACCTTTTTCATCTTCTGCTTTTGATACACTGTAATAATCATACAAAGATAGGGCTTTTTCAACATCTTCTATAGCAATATCACAAAAAATTGCATATATTTTATACTCTTCATTCAAAGGAGAAAGATATAATAATTCAGAATATAAAAACAGAGCTTTTTTAAATTCTTTATTTAAAAATAATGTGTTTGCATCATTAAGTAGGCGTTTTTCATTTACCATTAAAGTTCCTTAAGCTTATTTTCCATTCCATGGGGTACATTTATTATAACAAGTTCTGGATGAATGGCCGTTTTAAGCTCTTTTTCAACAACAAATTTCAAAGTGCTTCCACTTGAACCACAACCAACACAGGCACCTTGTAATTGAATAAATATTTTTGCATCAATAATATCAAGTAGTTCAATTGCACCACCATCTCTTGCTAACATAGGGGCTACTTTTTGTTTAATTAAATTAGCAACTACTGGTTTTAAATCTTCATCTGAAAATGGCATCATTTTTTAGCCTTTATTTACTTCTTTTATTGGTATTTATAAAATAAATACCAATGGCCGTACATATTAAAATAGCTGCAATGCTTTGAAAAATAAAGCTTAAACTTACGGCTTCTTCAAACATTATTTTACTGCAACTTCACATCTAGTACATAAACACTCACTGCTTACGCTTGTAAACTTCCAACATCTTGGACATTTTTGTTTTGAAGATTTATAGGCTTCAAAAACAGCTCCATCAAGTTCAAAACGTAATAACGGATTTTGCGATTTTTCAATACAATTTGAAACAATAAACCAATCAGCAATTTCTGTTTTCGGTAAGATTAATAAATCTTTTGAATCAGTATAAATATCTAATTCAAGCGTAGACTTAATAATCTTTTCTTTTTTAAGTTTATCAATTGCTTCTTGAAACTTTTCTTTAGCACCCATTAAAACTTCATTATTTAATGAATTTGTAACATTTGGAATCTCATAGGTATTTAAATCAAATACATCTTGTGCATTTCCTTTAATTACTTTGGGAGAATGTGTTAATAATTCATCTACTGTATACGTTAAAATACAAGCAATAGTAGAAAACAGTTTTTTAGCAATAATAGCCATTGCAGTTTGAGCTCCACGTCTGTGAAGATCATTTTTATTATCACAATACAATCTGTCTTTACATACATCTAAATAAATTCCGGATAAATCAACAACTAGAAAATTATTCAGTTTGTTTAAACCTTTTGAAAATTCATACACTTTAAAAGCATTGTTAATTTCAGTGAAAACATCTTTAGCTCTTGAAAGTACCCATTTATCTAGTGCTCCTAATTCTTCAACAGGAACCAAAGATTCTAAGTCACTTACATTTGCAAGTAAAAATCTCGCAGTATTTCTAATCTTTCTATAAAGTTCTGCATTTTGTTTTAAAATATTATCAGAAATTTTTAAATCACTTTGATAATCACTCATAGCAACCCATAGTCTTAAAATCTCAGAACCATATTGTTTCATCACTTTATCAGGTGCAACAACATTTCCTTTTGATTTAGACATTTTTTCACCCTTTTCATCTACTGTGAAACCATGAGTTAAAATTGCTTTATAAGGTGCAATTTCACTTGATGCAAGCGTAGTTAAAAGTGAAGATTGGAACCAACCTCTGTGTTGATCACTTCCTTCTAAGTATAAATCAGCAGGGAAAGTACCCGCATCATAATTTCCACTTCTTAATACTGCATTTTGAGTAGAACCAGAATCAAACCATACATCTAAAATATCTTGAGTTTTCTCTAAATCTGCCGCATTATGTGAAGATCCAGCTGGCAATAATTCTTCAATTGATAAATCATACCAAGCATCACAACCTTTTTCATCAAAGATTGAAGCTACATGAGTAAGTACTTCTTCATCATAAATAATTTCATCTGTTAATTTATTTCTAAAGAATGCAATGGGAACTCCCCAGTCTCTTTGACGTGAGATACACCAATCTGGACGTCCGTCTAACATAGATCTTAATCTGTTTCTTCCCCACTCAGGATAAAAAGTTAGATCTTTTACTACATCTAAGGCATTTTCTCGTAAGGTTTTATTTTCTTTCCCATACGCATCATCAATAGAAATAAACCATTGTTTAGTAGCTCTATAAATTACAGGGGTATGTGTTCTCCAACAATGAGGATAAGAGTGAGTAATATCTACTCTTTGTATTAAAGCATCTCCTAATTCTTCTAAAATTAATTCATTTGCTTTAAATACATGTAAACCTAAATACTTTTCTGTGTCTCTAAATAATTTTTCTCGTACAATTGTATTATCATATTTACCATAAGCATCAACAGGCATTATAATGTCTAAATCATAAAGTAAACCTACTTTATAATCTTCTTCACCATGGCCAGGAGCTGTATGAACTGCACCAGAACCAGAATCCATCAGAACATGCTCACCTAAAATTATTTTAGATTTTCTATCATTTAAAGGATTAATTGTATAAGTATTTTCTAAAGCACTTGCTTTAATTTCTTCAACAATTTCACCTTTAATAATACCATCAGCTATTAATGTTGCATGCAGTTTTTTAGCAACAATAAACTTATCAGTAGTTAAAACATAAATTTCTTCAGGATTTAGAGAAATTCCTGTATTAGCTGGTAATGTCCAAGGAGTTGTAGTCCAAATAATTAAAGAAGCATCCAGTTTTTCATGTTTGAATGCTACATATATAGATGGTGATACTTTATCTTCATATTCTATTTCAGCTTCTGCTAATGCAGTTTGTGCAGCCCATGACCAATAAATAGGTTTTGAACGTTGAATTAATAGACCTTGTTTTGCAATTGCACACAGTTCTCTAAAAATATTAGCTTCAAATTTGAAATCCATAGTTAAATAAGGATTTTCCCAATCCGCAATAATTCCCAGTTTTTTAAATTCTTCTTTTTGGATATCAACAAATCTCGCTGCATGTATTCTGCATAATTCTCTAAGTTTTGATTTAGGAAGTGCTTTCTTTTTTGTAGATCCAATTTTTTCTTCAACTTTTTGTTCAATTGGTAAACCATGACAATCCCAACCTGGAACATAACGAATAGATTTTCCATCAAAATAATGATATTTATTAATAATATCTTTCAATATTTTGTTTAAAGCATGTCCAATATGAATATGTCCATTAGCATAAGGAGGACCATCATGCAGGGTGAAAGAAGGTGAACCTTCTCGGTTCTTTTTCATTTTTTCATAAACATTTGACTCATCCCATAACTTATATTTTATAGGCTCGTTCTGCGGAAGATTTCCTCTCATTGGAAACTTTGTATTTGGAAGTAATAAACTATCTTTGTAATCCATGTGTAAGACCTTGTATCTGGTTTAAATGCGTGATTTTATCTAAATTATTGTTAATTTCTGATTATCTTTCATAATGTACAAGAAGTGTACATTATGAAAGACAATGAATCATAAATGACTTTTTTGTTTCTTTTCTATACATATATGCCCTATTTGTAAAATTAGTGTGTGAAAAAGAGACATTTGGAACATATGATGTACATATATTTTTATTATTTTACTTCATAAGTTAAAATATTCTGATATTATAAGTTTAATATTTATAATAGGGAATGGAACAGATGAATAAAAAACATTATGATGTAATAATTGTCGGAGGCGGTATCTCAGGAGCTGCAATTTTTTATGAATTAGCTAAATATACTGATGTAAAAAGTATATGTATACTGGAAAAATACGAAGATTTAGCTACTTTAAATACAAAAGGTACTAGTAATTCACAAACTATACATGTGGGTGATATAGAAACAAACTATACTCTAGATAAAGCACATGCAACTAAAAGATCAGCAAAAATGATTGAAAAATTTTGTCTTCAATATGAACTTGAAAATAAAATTATGTTTTCTCATCAAAAAATGGCTTTAGGTGTTGGAGATGAAGAAGTTGCTTTTATTACAAAAAGATATCATGAATTTAAAGAATTATTTCCATACCTAGAACTATGGGATAAAGAGAAACTAAAAGAATTAGAACCAAAACTTGTTTGGGCAGATAAAGAACAAACAATTGAACGACCTGAAAATATTGTTGCAATGGGTGCAAAAGATCAGTATACAACAGTTGATTTTGGAGAAATGACAAAAGCTTTGGTTAAACAAGGTACTAAAGCATCTGATATTCCTAGTGATGTTTATTTTAATTCACAAATTAAAGACATAATTGAAAACGATGATAAAACATTTGATGTTACAACAGAAAATGGTGAAGAATATTCTGCTAATTTTGTGATTGTAAATGCAGGAGCACACTCATTGTTTATAGCTCACAAAATGGGTTATGGAAAACATATGGGTTGTTTACCTATGGCTGGAAGTTTTTATATGACTTCTGGTGAGTTTTTAAATGGTAAAGTATATATGGTACAAAATGACAAATTGCCGTTTGCTGCATTACATGGTGATCCTGATATTTTAGCTAATGGGAAAACGCGTTTTGGACCTACTGCTTTAATGATGCCAAAACTAGAACGATTTAAACCAGGTACGTATATGGATTTCTGGAAAACGTTAAATTTTGATGGAAACATTGTAAAAATTTTCTGGGACTTATTAAAAGACTCAGATATAAGAAACTATGTATTTAAAAACTTCTTATTTGAAGTGCCTTTTATTAATAAAAGATTATTTGTACAAGATGCAAGAAAGATTGTTCCTTCTTTAACTACTGATGATATTGAATATGCAAAAGGTTTTGGAGGCGTACGACCACAAGTTCTTGATAAAGAAAAACAAAAACTTATGTTAGGAGAAGCATCCATTAACCCTGGTAATGGATTAATTTTCAATATGACGCCAAGTCCTGGTGCAACATCTTGTTTAGGAAATGCTGAGCGAGATTTAAAAGTAATTGTTGAGCATTTAAATCTCAACTATAATGAAGATGCATTCTTAGCTGATTTAACTGATTAAAACATAAGCACTATAATAAGAGTAAAATCTTATTATAGTTTTTTCTACTGCAACAAGCTATTCCACTCTTAAGTTCATTTACTCTAGTATAAACATCACAAAACAATAAAGGTACCCTTATGTATGATTCAATATTTAATGACACTGATATGAAAAAGCTTCAAACCCTACTCAAGAAAAAAAAAGCAAGTATTACTTGTGCAGAATCATGCACAGGAGGGCTAATTTCTTATTTAATAACACAAGTCTCTGGTTCATCAGAAATCTTCAATGGAGGCATTGTAACTTACTCAAATGACATTAAACACAAAGAATTAAATGTATCAAAAAAAACACTTCAAAAGCATGGAGCAGTTAGTATTGAAGTTGTGAATGAGATGTTAAGCAACGTTAAAGAAAAATTTGACGCAAATTATGCACTTGCCACTTCAGGAATTGCAGGTCCAAATGGTGGTTCAGAACTCAAACCAGTAGGTACAGTAATCATTGGTTTCATAGGGCCTGATGAGCATAAAAATGTAAAAAAATATCACTTTTCTGGCCAAAGAAATGAGGTGCAAATACAAGCCGCAAAAACAGCACTAAAAGAAATTTTGAATTTTCTTCAAAAAACCGTTGACAAATGATTATTTTTTGCATATAATTCCACTCCAATTTAAGACACCTTCTTAAATAGGACCCGTTAGCTCAGCTGGTAGAGCATTTCCCTTTTAAGGAAGTGGCCGATGGTTCGAATCCATCACGGGTCACCAATATAAGTTTTAGGTCCCTTCATCTAATGGTTAGGATTTTGGATTTTCATTCCAACCATAGGAGTTCGAATCTCCTAGGGATCACCATTTACAAACTTATTATCAGGGATGATATAAAATATCCACAGTGGTCGATTAGCTCAGTTGGTAGAGCGCTACCCTTACAAGGTAGACGTCAGAAGTTCGAGTCTTCTATCGACTACCATTATTAAAAATTTAACAAGAGTTTGTTTAATTTTTATATTATTCACAGTATTAATAAATATTTTATGTTTTCATAAGGTTTTTTAGATACTATTTTAATTCAAATTATCTATATGATTTAATCATATTATGCAGTAGCATAGATTAAGTTTTAAATGTAAATAGTTTACAGTGACTTATGAATCTTAGATTCATTATTTATAAAGTGCGGTTGTAGTTTAGTTGGTTAGAACGCCTGCCTGTCACGCAGGAGGTCGAGGGTTCGAGTCCCTTCAACCGCGCCACTTTTATTATTATTGATCTCCTTATAATTACTGAACTCCTATTTTTACACATTCATAACAGATTAAACTTTTTAATACTTTTCACAATTTTGCTTTAACTAAAAAACAGTTATTCTTTTGCATAATAAAAAGGTCTTATATGATACAAGTAAAATCCATCTACCATCTTATTTTATCAAGTATAGTATTTATTATAATACTTATCTCTTCTTTTACTTATATTATTATTGACAATACCTTTGATGAATTTCAACACAAGATTGATACATTAGAAGTTGATTACACCAATAAACAAAAAGAACTTATCAAAAGTGATCTGGATAAAATTATCTCTTTTATTTCTTATTATCATAAACGTTTTAAAATTATAAAACCTGAAAAAGAAATTCAAGAAGATATATTAAAAGCTATTGATAAAATGAGAAAAAACAAAGATATTAATGACAATATATTTATTTACAACTTTGTAGGAAAAGCTATTTATTATCCATCCTCAAAAGAGAATCAAAATAAGAATTTTTATGATCAGATTGATATTTATGGTAAAAATGTAGTAAAAGACTTAATTGATATTTCACAAGAAGAAGACGGCGGTTATATAAGATATACCTGGTACAAAAAAGAGATCAATGAAAATGCCCCTATTGTTTCTTATGCGCTGGCCTACAATGATTGGAATTGGACTATAGGAAGTGGTTTATATCTGGATGACGTAAAAAAACAAATCAAAATAAAACAATATGAATATGATAAGAGAATTTCCAATTATATTTTTCAAATTTTATCTCTAACCATAATGATAGTTTTATATTCCATATTTTTATATAAAAATGCTACTTTATTAATTGTAAATGATGTAAAAGAAATTGGTGTTTATTTTGAAGAAGCAGAAAAATCGGATAATCCAATAAATCAAAACAGATTAATTCTTGGAGAATTCAAAATTATTGCAAACTACGCCAATAATGCAATGAATAATATCAAAGTTAAAACCCATGTTCTTGAAGATTTAAACAAACATCTTCAAATAAAAGTGGATAAACAAACCCATGAATTAACCAATCTTATAGAATCACAAAAACAATTTTTAAAACATTCCGTTCATGAAATCAATACCCCTCTTTCAATCATACAAACAAATATAGATCTGTGCAAGATTCATGAAATAGACAATAAGTATTTAACAAATATACAAAATGGAATTAAAATAATACAAAATATATATGATGATTTGTCTTATATGATTAAAAAAGACAGAGTTGAATACAAAAAAAGTATTCTAAATTTTTCAGAGATACTTGATGCAAGACTTAATTTTTTTGATGAAATTGCCAAATCAAACTCCTTATCTTATCTCTTAAAGAAAGAAGAAGATATTCATATACGCTTTAATAAAACCTCTTTAGAGAGAGTCATAGATAATAATATTTCAAATGCTATTAAATATTCTCATGCAAACTCTAAAATTAAAATTAATCTGCACTACGATCAAGAAGACTATATTATTTTTGAAGTCATTACCAATTCACAAAAAATCGAAGAAGAAAATAAAATATTTGATGATTTTTATAGAGAAAATTCGAATAGAGGCGGATTTGGACTGGGATTAAAGATTGTAAAAGAAATCTGTGATAAAAATAATGTTATTATAAAACTAAATTCTAATACAACTGAAACAAAATTCTCATATAGGTTTAAAATAGATGAAAATACTGCTACTTGAAGATGAGTTAATGCTCAATAATGCGATAAATGAATACTTAAAAAAAATTGGACATTTGGTTGAAACTTACGTGGATGGACAAAGTGTACTTGATGAAGTTGACAATTCTTTTGATTTACTAATATTAGATATAAATATCCCAAAAAAAGATGGTTTCGAAATTCTTAATGAATTAAATGCAAGAAAACTTTTTATACCTACTATTTATATATCTGCGCTTATTGATATAGAAGACATTACACGTGCTTATGATTTAGGCTGCAGAGAATATTTAAAAAAACCCTTTCACCTAGAAGAGCTTGGAATTAAAATAAATCAAATACTTAAAAAAGATCAAAGTGTTACTACTCACATTAAATTTTCTGAAAACTATTCTTATTCAAAAGACAAAAAAACGTTATTTTTTAACAAAGAGCCCCAAGGATTAACGAGAAAACAGCTGGATATTATTCATATATTAGCTCTTAATATCAATATGATTGTGGACTTTGAACGTTTTCGATTAGATGTATGGAATGCAGAAGACATAGATAATCCCACAATTAGAGCTGAAATATCTCGTTTGAAAAAAGCATTAAAAGAAGACTTTATTACAAATATAAGAGGACTTGGTTATAAAATAAATAGATTTTACTCTGCATGACATCCCATAATATCGACATTAAATCTTAATTCAATCTAAATTTTAGAATTCTTTTCAAATGTTTTACCATTGCTATCCTTTTGCTATTTTTACCTATTATACTAACACTGTTAATTACTTAAATCCTGTCTTAGGAATGAGTTTAAGTAAAAATCATTAAGGAGAATCTATGAGTCCAGAAAAAGCTCAAGCTTATTGGAAAGAAAACATTTCAATGATCTTAAAATTATTAGTGGTATGGTTTATTGTATCATTTGGTTGTGGTATCTTATTTATTAATGAACTAAACACGATAGAAATATCTGGTGTTAAGTTAGGATTTTGGTTTGCACAACAAGGTGCAATTTACTTTTTCGTAGTGTTAATTTTTGTTTATGTAAGCAAAATGAAAGCAATTGATGAAAAATATGGCGTTAGTGAATAGGAGAAACGAATGGAATTACAATCTTTAATCTACCTATTTGTAGGTGTGTCTTTTGCAATTTATATTGGAATTGCTTTATGGGCAAGAGCTGGCTCAACTAAAGAGTTTTATGTAGCTGGTGGTGGAGTTCATCCTGTAGCTAATGGTATGGCTACTGCTGCGGATTGGATGAGTGCTGCGTCATTTATCTCATTAGCTGGTATTATTTCTTTTAAAGGAAGTTTTGGTGGAGCTTATTTAATGGGTTGGACTGGTGGATACGTTCTACTAGCTATGCTTTTAGCTCCTTATTTAAGAAAATTTGGTAAATTTACTGTTCCTGACTTTGTTGGTGATAGATATTATTCAGATGTTGCTAGAACTGTTGCAGTTGTTGCAGTTATCTTTATTTCGTTTACTTATGTTGCAGGTCAAATGAGAGGGGTTGGGATAGTTTTCTCAAGATTCTTACAAGTTGATGTAAATACTGGTGTATTCATTGGTATGGGTATTGTATTCTTTTATTCTGTTTTAGGTGGAATGAAGGGTATTACATATACACAAGTTGCTCAATATGTTGTAATGATTTTTGCATACATGATTCCTGCAATTTTCATCTCATTACAAGTTACTGATACATTTATTCCTCAAATGGGTCTTTTTGCTCAAACAACTTTTGAATTCTCAGATGGTGTTAAAATGATTCCAGAAGGTACATTCTTACTGCACGCACTTGATGCTGCTGTTACGGATTTAGGATTCCAAGCTTATACTGAGCCAGGAAGTATTAAAAATATGTTCTTATTAACTACAGCTCTTATGTTAGGAACTGCTGGTTTACCTCACGTTATTGTTAGATTCTTTACAGTACCTACTGTTCAAGATGCTAGAATATCTGCTGGTTGGGCATTAGTATTTATTGCAATTATGTATACAACTATTTCTTCAGTTGCTGCATTCTCAAGAATTAACTTAATTAAAAATGTTCAAAATGTTGAATACAAAGCTTTTGTTGCTGGTGAAGTAAAACGTACTGATGGAACTACTAATAATGGTGCTTGGTTTAAAACGTGGGAAACTGCTGGTTTAATTGCTTGGACTGATATTAATGGCGATGGTAAAATTCAATACTCTAAGGGTGCTGCATTTGAAGGCGCTAAAGGTAAACCACAATACGACGGTACAAAAGTTGCTGAAGATGGGCATAGATTAACTACTAATGGTGCAGCTGCTAACAATAGTGGAAAAATTCAAAATGAGTTATACGTTGATAGAGATATCATGGTATTAGCGAATCCTGAAATTGCCAACTTACCTAACTGGGTTATTGCGTTTATTGCAGCTGGTGGATTAGCAGCAGCTTTATCTACAGCAGCAGGTTTATTACTTGTTATTGCATCTGCTATCTCTCATGATTTACTTGGTCAAGTTATCTTTAAAGATAAAAAAACTGGTAAAACTACAATGAGTGAAAAATCAGAGTTAATGTGGGCTAGATTATCAGCAGTAGCTGCTATTGGTGTTGCAGGTTATCTAGGAATAAATCCTCCAGGTTTTGTTGCACAAGTTGTTGCGTTTGCGTTTGGTTTAGCAGCAGCAGCATTCTTCCCAACAATTATCCTTGGTGTATTTGATAAACGAATGAATAAAGAAGGTGCGATTGCTGGTATTTTAACTGGTTTAATTTTTACTTTTGGATATATTGTTTATTTCGTATTCTTAGGTGGAGACAAAGCAGATTACTTATTTGGTATTGCTCCTTCAGGAATTGGAACAATTGGAACAATTTTACACCTTGTTGTAGCATTTGTTGTTTCAAGATCTACTCCTCCTCCTCCTCAACATATTCAAGACTTAGTTGAGAGTATTAGAATTCCTTCAGGTGTAGGTGAAGCACACGATCACTAGAACCTAAACTAATTCTTTTAGAGTTACGTTTAAATCTTTAAAGCCTAGTTTTAACTAGGCTTTTTAGTATTCTTTTATGCTAAATATTTTAGTGTAATCTAATCTTTTTATATCAAAGCCGAACTGATATAAAAAGATTTAGTTTAAAAGAATACTAGCTATACTTACACTAATAATAAAGGATCGTTATGAGCCTTAGAGACCAAAAATCCTTCTTATCAAATATTCACCCTTTTGAAGTTTTAAAAGAAGATCAAATGCATATGTGCATTAAACACATGGATATTGCTTATTATCCAAAAGGAACTGTTTTAATATCTCCTCTTAAAATTCCTGATCATTTTTTTATTATTATAAAAGGAAATGTTCACGAGTTTAAAGAAGATGAACTTATTATGGATTATTCTAATGAAGATTCTTTTGATTCAAATTCTTTGATTTATTCAAAAACAAAAAGTACTTTTAAAGTAGAAGAAGATTTAATTTGTTATGAGCTGGAAAAAAAAACTTTTTTAAATCTTCTTGAAAAAAATGAACAATTTAAGAATTATTTTTTAAATAACCTTGTGAGTAAATTACAAATGTTAAAAGAAAAAGAGTTTTCATCTGAATTATCTACTTTTATTTTGGATAAAGTCGAAGATACAATTGTTCATGAGCCTTGCATTGTTAAACAAGATGAAAAATTATTGAATGCAATTGAAAAATCCTTAGAATATAAAACATCTACTATTGTTGTAAAAAAAGGTGAAGAATACGGAATTATTACAGATTCTTTACTAAAAATGAAAGTTTTATTACAAAAAAGAGATTTAAATATTGAAGTACAAGAAATTGCAATTTTCCCTTTATTAACGGTAAATGCAGAAGACTACCTTTTTGATGCACTTTCTTTATTAATTAAAAAGAATATTAAAAGAGTAGGAGTGCTTAATTCAAAAAAAGAATTAGTAGGAATTTTAGAACAAATTGATGTTTTGTCACATTTTGCAAATCACACCAATGTAGTAGATACAAAAATTAAAAAAGCAAATAACTTAGAAGAATTAAAACTAGCTAGCCAATCTTTAATGAATATTATTACAACCATGCAAGCAAAAGGTGTAAAAGTAGTTCATATTGCAAATTTAATTGGTCAGCTTAATACCAAAGTATATAAAAAACTCTATGAATTAATCCTACCAAAAGAATTAAGACAAAATGCATGTTTTATTGTTATGGGAAGTGAAGGAAGAAACGAACAAATAATCAAAACCGATCAAGACAATGCTTTGGTTATTAATGATTCTTCAAATGCCAGTGAATATAAAGAATATATGGAAAAAATCACTGCTTCACTTATTGATTTTGGATACCCACCTTGTGAAGGTAATATTATGGTATCCAATCCATTTTGGTGTAAAAGAGTTCAAGATTATAAAGACGAAACAGCCAGATGGATTCAAACTCCTGATTTACAAAATTATATGGACTTAGCTATTTTCTTTGATTCTTTTGCAGTTGCTGGAGATAAAAACTTATTAATTGATTTAAAAGATGATTTATTTCACAAATTACATGATAAAGATGTTTTTATGGCCTACTTTGCAAAATCAACCTTAACTTTTGAAACGCCTCGAACGGTTAATAGTTTTATGACTAAGGTTAATTATATTGATATTAAAAAAGCAGGTGTTTTTCCTATAGTTCAGGGTATTAGATCGTTATGTTTAAGAGAAAAAATAAGAGAAACAACTACAGTTAAACGAATCAAAATTTTAGTTGAGAGAAATATTTTGGATGAAAATATGGGGAATGAACTCTTAGAAGCTTTTGATGTTTTAGGGACTTTACGTTTAAAAGCCCAGTTAAAAAGTTATCAATGTAAAAAGAATATTAATAATGAAATTGATACCCTTAGTTTGGGGAAAATACAAAGAGATTTATTAAAAGATTCATTAAGTATTGTAATTGATTTTAAAAAATTCATCTCTCATAGTTTTCAAATTGATAAGATTTCTTAATGTTTAGAAATATAATTAATACTTGGAATAAAAAAAAACTTACTAATTTAAAGTATTCATATTTATTTGATCCTTGTTTAGAAAACGAATATGTTAGTTTAGATTGTGAAACAACAGGTTTAAATCCCAATAAAGATGAGATACTATCTATTGGAGCAGTTATTGTAAAAGGCAATAAGATTTTAATGAGAGATACCTTTAATATTTTTGTAAAACCTTCATCCAAAATTGCAGAAGAATCTATTAAAATACACCAAATAAGACCTATTGATTTAGTCAATGCAGTGGATTCAAAAGTAGCAATAACACAGCTTTTGGATTTCATTGGGTCTAGGACAATAATTGGTTATTATATTAAATTTGATATGACAATAATATCAAAATATACTAAAAAATATATTGGAGTGAAATTACCAAATAAAAGCATAGAAGTATCCTCTTTATATTACAAAAGCAGAAAAAAAACCTCCCCTTATGATTTTATAGATTTGAAGTTTGATACGATAATGAAGGAGCTTCAGATTCCAGAGCTAGGAAAACATGATGCACTTAATGATGCAATTATGACTGCAATGATTTTTCTTAAACTTCAAAAATACCAGGAATGATTTCCTTTATTTTTTTACAAAAAACCTAGTTTTAAGCCATGTGTAAATACTGTACCATAGGTACAAGTATTGTACATGTTTCTTTTTTTATTGTTTCAAATCTGAAATAAAAGTCATAATTTATTACTATTCTTCACACTTAATTTTTTTCTTATTTTATAGAGCGAATAGCTATGTTTTTTTGCTTTTATTAACTAAAATATTACTTAGATATATATCCATATATCATAACAAACAAAGGAATCTAAAATGGGTTTAATTGATAGTATTAAAAAAAATGCTAAAAAGAAGTTACGAACAATTGTATTACCTGAATCACAAGACGAAAGAGTATTATTAGCGGCACAAATCGTATTAAAAGAGAAAACTGCCAATATAATATTAATTGGTGATGAAAAGAAAATAAAAGAAGATGCTTTAAAAGCTGGCGCTAATATTGAAGGTGCTTCAATTATTAATCCCTTAGAGTTTGATGGTATTGATGCTTATATAGATGAATTGGTTGAATTAAGAGCTAAAAAATCTTTAAGTAAAAAAGATGCTACGCAAATTATGAAAACTGAGCCACGATTTTTTGCTTGTATGATGGTAAGACTTGGTGATGCACAGGGTGTAGTTGCTGGTTCTGATTCACCTACTTCTGATGTATTAAGAGCGGCTATGCAAGTAATTAAAACAGCTCCTGGAATTAAAACGGTTTCTTCTTCTTTTGTTATGGAAACAGCTGATGGAAAATTTGGAGATAATGGGTTAATCTTATTTGGAGATTGTGCTGTTTTACCTAATCCAACATCTGAGCAATTAGCTGATATTGCTGCTTCAACAGCAGAAACTGCTAAGAATGTAGTTGGTTTAGTACCTAGAGTTGCAATGTTATCTTTTTCTACTATGGGAAGTGCGTCGCACCCTTTGGTGGACAAAGTAAAAGACGCTGTTAGCATTTTAAACAATAGAAATGTCGATTTTGCTTATGGTGGAGAAATGCAAGCAGATGCTGCTATTGTTGAAGCTATTGGAAAAAAGAAAGCCCCTGATTCAAAAGTGGCAGGATCTGCAAATGTTTTAATTTTCCCTGATTTACAGTCTGGAAATATTGGATACAAATTAGTGCAACGTTTTGCTAATGCACAAGCGCATGGACCTATTATTCAAGGTCTTAATAAACCCGTAAATGATTTATCAAGAGGATGTTCAGTAGAAGACATTTCAAACCTTGTTGCAATTACTGCAACACAAGTTGTTGATTAAACACCATATTTTATAATTAAAGGAAAGTATATGTTAGTATTCATTTTAAATGCAGGAAGTTCGTCGTTAAAGTACCAATTAATGAACCCAATTAATAAAAAAGTTTTAGCTGTTGGACTTTGTGAAAGAATTGGAATTGATGGGGTATTAAAACACGAATTTGGAGAAGAAGGAAAATTAAAAGTTAATATATCTTTGCCTACTCATAAAGAAGCAATTGAACTTGTGTTAAAAACATTAACAGATGGTGAAGGTGCTGTTATAAATTCAATTGATGAAATCCAAGCAATTGGACATAGAGCTGTTCATGGTGGGGAGAATTTTACACAATCAGTTATTATTGATGATAAAGTCATTCAAACATTGAAAAATTTAATTCCATTAGCACCTTTACATAATCCTGCAAATGTTATGGGAATGGAAATTTGTATGGAATTAATGCCAGGTGTTCCAAATGTAGCAGTATTTGATACAGCATTTCATCAAACAATGCCTGATTATGCATATATGTACCCTCTTCCTTATGATCAATATGCAAGAAATGGTGTAAGAAAATACGGTTTCCACGGAACCAGTCACTATTTTGTATCCAATGAAGCGTTAAACATGTTAGATAAAAAACACAATACAAGAGTAATTGTTTGTCACTTAGGAAATGGTTCTTCTGTTTCTGCTGTTTACAATGGTAAATGTATTGATACTTCTATGGGATTAACTCCTGTTCAAGGTTTAATGATGGGAACACGTTCTGGTGATATTGGGGCGGGTGCTTTATCTTATATGATGGATAAAGATGGTTTAGATATTAAAGAAATGTTAGATGTTTTAAACAAAAAATCTGGAATCATTGGTATTTCTGAAAAATCATCTGATTTAAGAGAAGTATTAGAAGCTATGGAAGCTGGGGATGATAAATGTAGATTAGCTGTTGATATGATTGCTTATATTATCAAAAAATATGTTGGATCATATGCTGCTGCTTTAGATGGTGTTGATGCTTTATGTTTCACAGGTGGAATTGGTGAAAATGCTGCATTAATCAGAGAAAAAGTGTGTGCAGGATTAGATTATATGGGATTAAATATTGACCCTACTAAAAATAATAAAAGAGCAAGTCATGCAAGAGATATTTCTACAAATGGTTCAAAAGGTAGAATTTTTGTAATACCTACAAATGAAGAATATGTCATAGCAAATGATACATACAAAATAGTATCCGCTTTAAAATAAGTAAAACAACTATTTATATTCATCTTCTTCGTTGGACATAACTTTTAACTCAATCACACACATCTGTGTGCTCAATCGTTAAAAGTTATATCCGCCTTGAACCTAAATACAACTAGTTATTTTATGCTTGGCATAAAAAAAGGGAAAAAGATAATATCTTTTCCCCTTTTTTATTTGAGTAAAGACTAATAAGCTTTTAGTCCACCTTGCATGCTTATTGCAAAATTACTTACTACTTCACTTATAATTTTTTCCATAAACGCATCAAACTTATCTTGTTTGTGCCATACAGGATCTTTTACTTTTGACAAAAGAATTAAGTATTTTTTAGCAGCAGTAATATTTCCTACTTCATCAATAAGCCCTACTTTTTTAGCTTGTCTTGAAGTAAAAATATGTGCATCTGCATATAATTTATGATCTGATTTTTTAAGACCTCGTGCTTTTGATACATCTTCAATAAAAATATCATAGGTATCATTAATTACTTTTTCTAACTCAGCTCTTTCGTAGGTATTCCATTCACGCGTTGGTGTTCCAGCTTCTTTATATGACCCTACTTTTACCGTTTGCATTTTAATACCTATTTTTTGCATTAATTCTTCCATATTAGCGCCTTGAAAAATAACACCAATAGAACCAATCATAGAACCGGGATTTGCATAAATTTTATTTGCATAAATAGAAGCATAATAAGAACCACTTGCCATTGTTCCAGAAGCATATGCAACGACGGGTTTAATCGCTCTTAATTCTTTAATAGCATACATAAGTTCAACAGAAGGAGAAACAGCACCACCAGGAGAATTAACTATAAATAAAACCCCTTTTATATTGTCATTCATTTTTGCTTTTTCAATATCTTCCAATACCTTATCTGCAGATAAAATAGGACCAAAAAGTTCTATCTTTTGTAAATTTGCATAGGATGCATTTGAATCACTCAAAACATCTTGATTTGAACCATAAGAAAAATAATATACAATACTCAAAAAAACAATGGTTTTAAAATATTTTGTAATAAAATCCAATACAGCAACAATGGGTGAAAATAACCAAGCAATAAATTTAAACATTTAAGCCTCCAATAATAACGTTTTTAACTCTTTTTGTATGTAATATAACGTGAGTACATAAACTCTTTTCGTCTTCCACACTATCTGGTAAAAGCAAAGAAATAATATCTGCATCAAAGTTTTTAGCTAAGATACCTTTATTTAAACCCAAAGCATCAGAACCATGTTTAGTGGCACTTACTAATAAAGCAGCTGCAAAAGCATTTATTTCTTTATTCTCATGCATCATAAGAACATTTCGTAATTCATCAAACATAGATAAAGAATTATTAGAACTTAAACCATCTGTTCCAATACTATAAGCTGTTTTAAGTGCCGAAATATCTAGTTTCGTATTGTTTAATAATCTGTTTGAAGTAATACAGTGATTAATCACCCCACCTAATTCTTTTATTAGCAGAAGTTCTTCTTCATTGGCTTCAACACAATGCGTAAAAGAAAGTTTTTTGATATTTTTAAAATTATTTAAAAACTCTAGGGGTTTCGTTACTGCTTTTTCTTGCTGTAAAAAGTTTTTAAAAAACTCTAAAAAACCACCTTCATCTTTATTTAACCATAATTTTTCTTCTGGGGATTCCATAAAATGTGTACTTACTGCTAAGTTATCAGCCCTTGCTAAATTTAAAGCTTCTCTTACTAAAAAAGGATGAACCGAATAAGGAGAATGAATAGCAACACCTGGAAAAAAGTTTCCTGAAGCATGGCTTTTTATTTCAGATAATCTTGCTTTAAAATCACTAAATAAAGTATCAACCATATCCATTTTTGACCCAATGGCTTCTGCAAAAAATACAGTATTCATAGCACTTTTTGCACAAGCATCTAAATCATAAGAATAAGAAGATATTGCACCAATTGTTGTTGTTCCTGTTTTTAACATCGTGTCGAGTTTTTTTGAAATAAATTCTGAATTTGCTTTTTCTATAAGTGTTTCTCGGTTTACAATAACAGAATTTAACCATGACATAAAATTACCATAATCTAAACTGGTAGTATTGGCAGAAAATTCGAGATGTATATGAGAATTAATAAGTCCAGGCATTAAAACAGAGTTTTCACCTAAATCTTTAATTTCACAGTTAGGATATTTATTAAGAATAAAATCTGCATCACCCACATCAATAATTTTATCATTGTATACCAAAGCAGCATTTTTAATAATGCCTACTTTGCTATCACAAGATATCAGCCATGAAGCTTTTAAAATCTTCATTAATTAGCTTGTGTTTCTTCTTGTGCAACTGCTGCATTTTGTTGTTCTTGCATTGCTTTAAATTCACTAATAATTTGCGTTAATGATAATAATGCTAAATGGTATCCAAAAGGACCAAAACCAGTAATAACACCCGTTGAAGAAGCTGCTGTTATTGATGTTTTTCTAAATTCTTCTCTTTTATAAATATTTGAGATATGTACTTCTACAGTTGGTAGTGCCACAGCTGCTAGTGCATCTGCAATTGCTATTGATGTATGTGAGTATGCTGCTGGATTAATAATAATACCATCAATTTCTCCTAAACATTCTTGAACTTTATCAACAATTTCACCTTCTAAGTTTGATTGAAAGAACTCTAATTCAACTCCATTTTGTGAAGCTGTTGTTTTCATTTGTTCATGAATTTGTTCCATTGACATTGGTCCGTAAATATTTTGCTCTCTAACACCTAACATATTAAGGTTTGGACCTTGTATTACTGCTATTTTCATATTATGATTCCTTTTATAATTTTTAGCTATGATTATATTTAATTTATAGTTAAATAACGCTTGTTAATACACTATATTCAATATCCAAAGGTTTTTATGGAAAATTATATTTTAAAAAATGAAAATGCAATTTATTACGAATGTTCATATTCTTGTGACAATGTTTTATATTTAAAACTGGGAAGCGAAGCATTTTTTATAACCGATTCTAGGTATATGCAAGAAGCCCAAAAGGAAGTACACAAAGCCAGTGTTATTATAAGTGCTAACTTAATAGAAGAGGCACTTAAGATAATAAAAAAATCCAATATAAAGAGTCTTGTATATGATGGCAATGATTTTACCTACTCTTTATTTTCAAAATTAAAACAAGCATTAGATATTGAACTTGTAAACAAAGAAAAATTCTCTCAATTAAAACGTATGATTAAAAGTGATGATGAAATTACTATTTTGCATAAAGCTGCAAAACTAGGAAGAAAAGGTTTTGAACGTTTTGCTAAATATCTTCAGAAAAATGGTTTTGAACAAAGTGAAAAACTACTTACTTTTAAAGCCTATGAAAAAATGACCCAAAAAGGACAATTAGAAGTAAGTTTTGATCCTATTGTGGCGATTAATGAAAATGCAGCGAATCCTCATGCCAAACCAACAGATAATATCTTAAGAAAAAATGATTTATTACTGGTTGATATGGGTATAAAATATAAACGTTATTGCAGTGATAGAACCTCTACTTCTTATGTAGATTTTGATAATTTTTCTTTTGGAAGAGAACAAAAGTTTTCAAAAGCAAAACATCAAAAAATTTATGACATTGTTTTAAAAGCACAAGAAAATGCCATATCAAAAGCCAGAATTGGGATGAAAGCAAGAGATATAGATAAATTAACAAGAGATATTATTGATAAAGCTGGTTATGGCAAATATTATATTCACTCAACAGGACATGGCGTTGGTTTAGATATTCATGAATATCCTTTTATAAATGCAAAATCAGAGATTATAATTGAAGAAAATATGGTTTTTACTATTGAACCTGGAATTTACCTTCCCAATGAATTTGGGGTTAGAATTGAAGATACTGTTGCTATTATAAATTCAAAAGCCCATATACTTTAAAATAAGAGTAAAATAGAAGATTTTAAAAAAAATACAAAATACAAATCTTTAGTAAAGTACTAAAGACTTGTATAAGAAAGAAATATGAAAAAAAAACTAACGAAAAAATTAAGCCTTTTTTATACTAGTAATTACCCACGAAAGCTAAAAAGTAAAAGCAATAAAAAATATAAAGTAACCGTAGGAATTGGGGGAAATATTGGGGATGTAAAAAAAACTTTTGATAAGTTACTTTTATGTCTAATACAAGATACAAGATTTGATATTTTACAAACTTCTCCACTTTTACAAAATCCTGCTTTTGGATTCTTGGATCAAAAAGACTTTTTAAATGGTATAATCACGCTTAAAACTAATCTATCCCCTAATGAATTTTTAAAAAATATGCAGAGGTTAGAAATTAGATATGGAAGAAAGCGGTCCTTTAAAGATGCGCCTAGAACCTTGGATATAGATATAATATTTTTTGCTCATAAAAAAGTGAATACTAAAAAACTAATTATTCCCCATAAGTCTTGGCACAATAGAGAATCAGTTACTATTCCTTTAAAACTCATGTAGAACAAGAAGTTGTTCTCTTTTGGATTTGTTTCTAAAAGGTGCTTTAAGTTGAATTTATTTCAAGTGCTAAAAGAAATTATTAAATGTAGGTTCTCTTAAAAAAGGAACTTTTTAAAGGTATAAAATGAACAAAAAGAAAGTTGTTGTAGGAATGTCTGGTGGTGTTGATTCTTCTGTTACTGCATTACTATTAAAACAGCAAGGTTATGAAGTAATAGGCTTATTCATGCGAAATTGGGAGCATGGAATCGAAGGTAGTCTATGTCCTAACCGTATAGAGTTTGAAGATGCTAAAAAAGTAGGTAAGATATTAGGAATTGAAGTAAAAGGCATAGATTTTGTCGAAGAATATAGAACCAAAGTATTTGATGTATTTTTAGAAGGTTTGAAAAAAGGTCTTACTCCTAATCCAGATATACTGTGTAATCGCGAAATTAAATTCAATGTATTTTTAAATGAAGCAAAAAAAATGGGTGTTGATAAGATAGCTATGGGGCATTATGCAAAAATAGATGTATATAACAATCATCATGTACTAGCAACGCCTAAAGATGATACAAAAGATCAAACGTATTTTTTACACGCTTTATCAAGTACGCAATTGTCACAATCTTTATTCCCTCTTGCAGATTTAACTAAAAAAGAAGTAAGAGCAATAGCCAAAGAACATAATCTACCTGTAAGTGATAAAAAAGACAGTACTGGTATATGTTTTATTGGGAAACAAAAATTTGATGAATTTATTACCCAACATTTAAAAGCCATTCCCGGAGATTTTATAGATGACAAAGGCAAAGTAATAGGAAGACATAAAGGTCTTATTTGTTACACACTAGGTCAAAGAAAAGGTATTGGTATTGGAGGCATGAAAGAGACTGAAACAGCTAATAATACGCATAATCCATGGTATGTAGCTAAAAAAGATTTGGCAAATAATACATTAACTATTGTACAAGATACCAATCACCCCTTACTTATGAACAGTAATGTTGAAGCCAGTCATATGCACTGGGTATTAGAGGAAGCACCTAAGGTTGGCGATAAATTAATGGCACAAGTACGTTATCGTCAACAAAAGCAAGCGTGTACCGTAACGCAAGCGAATAATGACAAAGTTCTAGTTAAATTTGACAAGCCTCAAAGAGCAGTGACTTCGGGACAAAGTCTTGTTTTGTATGATGGTGAGTATTGTCTAGGTGGTGGATTTATTAGTGATTACTCTTAATTAAAAATACCCAATTAATTCTAAAACAAATACTATTGTTGCTGAAAAAAAGAAGTTCTTCAAGTAAATCAAGTACTTGTAAATGATTTAAATATGCATACTGTTAAAACTGAATTTAACGGTGGTATTAAATTAAGATATCGTTTAGAATCTGCATCTTGTAAAGTAACAATTGTAGATGCAGTAGCAAGTATTAATTTGGGAAAACCTGAATTTGGTGTTACTGCTGGTTGATTATCTGTACTTTATATTACTGAAAAGTAATTGTTTCATTATGGATTACAGGAATAAAATAAATACTTTAAGTACAATCTTAAAGTGTTTATACTTTTAAAAATTATTAATTAGAATAAACTTCTATATAAATACTACTAAATAATTACAAATACACCTAAAATATAAAGCTATATTACCTCATATGCATTTTTTACACCATTCAATTTAATTAAGAGTTTTTTAGATATAATCGCAAGATAATAACATAGTAAAAAGGAATTTTATGAGCGGCTTTAAACTATTTAGCGGTACTGCAAATAAAGCATTTGCAGACGAAATAGGAAGATATTTAAATGTAGAAGTTGGTGATGCGAGCGTTAAACAATTCTCAGATGGTGAGATTTCAGTACAAATTACTGAGAGTGTTAGAGGTCATGATGTATTTATAATACAACCTACTTGTGCGCCTACTAATGATAATTTAATGGAATTATTAATCATGATTGATGCTTTTAAACGATCAAGTGCTAAATCTATTTCTGCTGTTGTACCTTACTATGGATATGCAAGACAAGATAGAAAAGCAGCGCCAAGAGTACCAATTACTGCAAAACTGGTTGCTGATTTATTAGAAAAAGCTGGAATTGATAGAATTATTACTATTGATTTACATGCCGCTCAAATTCAAGGATTTTTTAATATTCCTGCAGATAACTTATTTGGTTCGATTTTATTTGTTGATTATATTAAAGCAAAAAACTTCAAAAACCCAATTATTGCCAGTCCAGATATTGGTGGGGTTACTAGAGCTCGTTCTTATGCTTCAAAACTTGGTTATGACTTGGTTATTGTTGATAAAAGAAGAGAAAAAGCAAATGTTGCTGAAGTTATGAATATTATTGGAGATGTTGAAGGTAAAGACGTTATTTTAGTTGATGATATGGTTGATACTGCTGGAACACTTGTAAAAGCAGCAGCAGCACTTAAAAAAAGAGGTGCAACTTCTGTAATGGCTTGTTGTACTCATGGTGTATTATCAGGAAAAGCTTATGAAAACTTAAACTCAAAAGACTTAGATGAATTGGTAATTTCAAATACTATTCCTTTAAAACAAAATCATGAAAAAATCACTGTTTTAAGCGCAGCTGATATCATGGGTGAAGCTATATATAGAATTCACAATAACCAATCAGTAAACTCTATCTTTTTATAAAATATTTTACAAGAACAAAAGATTTTAAATTTGTTTTTGTAAATTAGATGCCTTCTTCTTAGGCATCTGAGTACTTTTAGTCATAATAGTAGCTAATTTTCTACATATTTGTCATAATAATTTAATATATTATTTACTTTTGTTATAATATAATAATAAAAATTTAACAAAGGCTTGAAATGAAAAAGATATTATTAAGTACCCTATTATCAGCAGGAATCTTATTATCAGCAAACTCAGACTATCCACATGAAGTAAGTTTATTATTAGGTGGAGCTCTTACAGAAGGTAATTTAGAACTGGAAAGAAACTATGCAAACATTGGTTTAAGTATAGGTACAAAACTAGACAGTACAATTTTTGACCAAATCGAATTTGGAATTTTAAAAAGCATCCAAGATGTAGATATTAAAAACTCAACAGAAGATACCTCTGTCTTAAGAGTATTTACAAATGTAATTAAAGATTATCCTATTAACGATACTTCTTCATTTTATGCTTTAGTGGGGATTGGAGTAGAATCTTTTTCTAATAGTTCACGTAATGAAGATGGTTTATTTGCAAACTATGGTCTTGGGTATAAATATAAATTTACAGATAGAACCTCTTTAAAAATGGATCTTAGACATTTAATTGAAGCAGATCATGGGGATAACAATCTATTATATACTGTTGGTCTTTCTTATGGTTTTGGGCAAAAAGCTAACAAAATGCCAGTAATGATGAAAAAAGAAGAGCCAATAATGAAAGAAGAACCAATGGTTCAAAAAATGAAAGATGTATATAAAGACGATGACAACGATGGTGTATTTAACCGCCACGATGAATGTTTAAACACCCCATTAAATACAAGAGTAAGCATTGATGGTTGTGCAAAAGTAATGAATTTAAAAGTAAATTTCAATACTGATTCTGATGTAATGAATAAAGATTATTCTGAAGTTCTGAAAAACTTTGCTTTATATTTAAATGCATCTAAAAAAAGTGCTGTTATTGCTGCACATACAGATTCAAGAGGAAGTGAAGCATATAATCTAATCTTATCTGATAAAAGAGCAAAAGCAGTTCATGACAAATTGGTAAATTTAGGTGTAAATGCATCAAAATTAATGTCTAAAGGTTTTGGAGAAAGCAAACCTGTTGCTAGTAATCAAACAAAAGAAGGACGATTAGCAAACAGAAGAGTTGAAGCAATTCTTTCAAAATAGTAATTTTGGGTTAAACCCAAGATTACGTACTACTATATTCTCTTAACATCACTCTTACAATACTTTAGCTATAATCGCGAAAACTATATATAATTTTTATAAATTAACTAAGATTAACGCTTAGAAACTAGTACTTAGGAAAAATCTTGCAAAAACATATAAGAAACTTTTCAATTATTGCTCATATTGATCATGGAAAATCAACACTCGCAGATAGAATTATTCAAGAATGTGGTTCCGTTGCTGATAGAGACATGTCAGCACAAGTAATGGATACTATGGATATTGAAAAAGAACGTGGAATTACAATTAAAGCACAAAGTGTTAGACTTAAATATACAAAAGATGGACAAGAATATGTTTTAAATCTTATTGACACTCCAGGTCATGTTGATTTTTCTTATGAAGTATCACGCTCACTTGCTTCTTCTGATGGCGCTTTATTAATTGTTGATGCAACCCAAGGGGTAGAAGCACAAACCATTGCAAATGTATATATTGCAATGGAAAATGATTTAGAATTATTACCTGTGGTAAACAAAATTGATTTACCTTCTGCTGATCCAGATCGAGTATTAGAAGAAGTAGAAGAAGCTATTGGAGTTGATTGTACCTATAGTAATTTAATTTCAGCTAAAACAGGAGAAGGAGTTAAAGATTTAATTGACTCAATAGTTGATAGAATTCCAGCTCCAAGTGGAGATGAAAATGCTTCTACTAAAGCGTTAATTTATGATTCTTGGTTTGATAATTATTTAGGTGCTTTAGCTTTAGTTCGTGTATATGAAGGAAGTATTAAAAAAGGTCAAGTTATAAGAATGATGAATACGGAACATGACCAACAAGTATTATCACTTATGTATCCACATCCATTAAAAAGAGAAAGTACAAATGAGCTTTCGACAGGTGAAATTGGTATTGTAGTTCTTGGTATTAAAACAGTAGATATCATTGCTGTTGGAGATACAATGACAGATGCTAAAAACCCAACAGCAGAAGTTATTGATGGTTTTGAACCTGCTAAACCTTTTGTATTTGCAGGACTTTACCCAATTGATACAGATAAATTTGAAGATTTAAGAGATGCATTAGATAAATTAAAATTAAATGATAGCTCAATTTCTTATGAACCAGAAAGTTCAGTTGCTCTTGGAAGTGGTTTTAGAGCTGGTTTTTTAGGAATGCTTCATATGGAAGTAATTAAAGAAAGACTGGAGCGAGAATTTAACCTTGAATTAATAGCAACTGCACCTACTGTTATTTATGAAGTACTAAAAAAAGATGGGTCTAAGATTAATATTCAAAATCCTTCTGAATTACCCGATCCAAATTATATAGATACTATTTTTGAGCCTTATGTAAAAGCTACAGTATTAGTACCTGATGAATTTTTAGGAAATGTAATTAAACTTCTTAATGATAAAAGAGGAATTCAAATTAAAATGGATTACATAGGGACAAGAGTTTTGCTGGAATATGATATTCCAATGAATGAAATTGTAATGGATTTTTATGACAGATTAAAATCTACTACAAAAGGATATGCTTCTTTTGATTATGAACCAATAGGTTTTAGACCTGGTGTTTTACAAAAACTTGATATCAAAGTTGCGGGAGATATTGTAGATGCATTGTCTATTATTGTTCCAGAAAATAAAGCTTTGTCAAAAGGTAGAGAATTTATTAAAGCTTTAAAAGAACTAATTCCTAGACAACTTTTTGAAGTGGCGATTCAAGCAAGTATTGGTTCTAATATTATTGCAAGAGAAACAGTAAAATCAACAGGTAAAAATGTTACGGCTAAATGTTATGGTGGAGATATTTCTAGAAAAAGAAAACTTTTAGATAAACAAAAAGCTGGGAAGAAAAGAATGAAATCAATAGGAAAAGTTAACGTTCCACAAGAAGCATTTATGGCTGTTTTAAAACTATAGCGCTTATTTTTTATTCAATTTCCGCGTTGTAAATAAAATTTTGAGTACTCACCTAGAATACTAGGATCCTACTCAAAATTTCATTTCCGCCTTGAACTTAAACAAAAACTAATCACTCTATTTTCAAAACTTCGTTTTAAACTAATCTAACAATTCTATCTTTTTTAAAATACAAATCCATTCCATTTATATCTAGTCCTCTACTATCTCTCCTCTTGCTTCGACATATTTCATGCCCCACTTATACATTTCTTCTAATAAAGGCTTTAGTTCTTTTCCTAAGGGTGTTAACGAGTAGATTACTTTGGGTGGTACTTCTGCATAAGCTACTCTGTTTATTAAACCTTTTTCTTCTAATTCTCGTAATTTTGCTGTTAGCGTTTTTTTGGTGATTTTATTTATTACGTCAAAAAGTTCTGTATATCTTTTTTCACCTTCTAACAAATACCAAATAACATCCAATTTCCATTTATCATTAAAAATCGATAAAGTTACAGGCACAGTACAAACATATTCTTTTCCGTCAACAATATACATTTAAGGCCTTTTTATTTGAAGTATAACATATAAAACTTAATTTGGGATACTTTTTTATCCTTGGTTATTTTATGTATCCTTGGGATGCAAAAGTATCCCAAGGATATATTAAGCTACTTAGGCTTATACTAAGAGAACAAAAACTAAAGGATAAGAATGAAAAACGTTTTAATTATTAATGGACACCAAAAATATGAAGGTATAGCAAATGGGGGATTATCGCAGTTTTTAGTTAATCATGCAGATGATTTTTTAAAAGAGGCAGGTTATACAATACAACATACAGTAATTCAAAATGAGTATAATATTCAAGAAGAGTTAGATAAGTTTTCTTGGGCCGATTGTATCTTTTTTCAATTTCCTACTTTTTGGATGGGAACACCATGGCTTACTAAAAAATACATTGATGATATCTTTTCAGCTGGTTACGGCACGGTTACGTATGATGGTGGGGAAGGTAATAAGAATAATGAATATGGCACAAGTGGATTAATGAAAGAAAAAAAATATATGTTAAGTCTTACGTATAATGCCCCCTTAAATTCATTTTCAAATAAAAATGGGTTTTTCGAAGGTTTGAGTTTAGATGAAGTAAATGTAGCTACGCATAAAACCTTTAAATATTGTGGGGCTACTGCACTAGAGTCCTATGCAATGTACGATGTATATAATGGAAAATTAGATATGGCAAAAATAAAAAGTGATTTTTTAAAGGTTCTTAAAAACAATTTTATCTAAATATAATTTATGATATTATTTAATATGAAATGTATTATTTGTGAAGTTTGGTCTTATTTGATTATTTGCAAAAGGTGCCAGTATGATTTTTTACAGCCAAGATTATACAAAAGAGAAATAAGGAAAAACTTTTTTATTTATTCTTTTTATAATTATGAGGAAATACAAGATTTATTATCTGCTAAATATCATTTTTGTGGGGATCGCATATTAAATATTTTGGCTTTAAATTCTTTTGCTTTATTTGCAAAAGAATTCTTGTTTAATACAGAAACACTTGCTATTCCAATTGATGACCATACAAGGCATGAGTTTTCACATACTGCAATATTGACAAAACACTTAAACTCTAAAAATATTATAAGCACCTATAATGTTTTAAAAGCGCAAAATAAAGTTGTTTATGCAGGAAAAAAACTTTCTTTTAGAAAAAAGAATCCTCGAAATTTTATACTTAAAAATATTCGTAACAAAAAGATTATTTTAGTAGATGATGTGTTGACCTCAGGAACAACATTAAAAGAAGCTTTTAACATTTGTTCCTTAAACAATGAGGTACTTTTTGCTTTATGTTTAACGGATGCTAAACATAGAAACTAGAAAGAATAAGAATAACCTATCGTTAATAATGACACTTTTGAATTAGTAATCGTTCCATTTTGTCCATCAATTTTGGCAACTCTGTCATCTTTAATTGATAGTAAATAAGCAGCACCAATACTTGAGTTTTCATTTAATTTATACTCAAACCCCATTGAATAAATTTTAGCATCCGCATCTGGAAGTTCAAAACCAATTGTTTCATCTGGTACTGGTGTTTCATCAATTGCAAAACCACCCATTAGAGTTAAATCTTTATTTGCTTGGTAAGTAAGTCCTAATCTATAAGTATTAGTATCTTTCCAGTTTTTCTCTCTTGGTGCATCAAATGCAGTATGAAAAGCACTTGGAGTAAGCGTATTATCATAATTAAAATCTAACTCATTATAAGTAGACCAATACGTTCTTTCATACACTAATTCTGCCGTTAAATCGCCAAAATCATGAGAAACAGCTAAATTTAAAGCAGCAGGCAAAGGAAACGTTACAGATGCTCCACCTGAATAAGTTGAAGCCGATGGTGTATAAGTTAATTTACCTTCCCCTTTTACAGTAATATCAACATAAGATCGATAAGTAGCAGCTAATGTAGTTTCTTTTGTAGGTCTATATGTTAGAGCTAAGTTATATCCAAAATCAACCGCATCAGCTTCTAGGTCTCTTGTAATATCTGTTGCTCCTGCTACAAAAGAACTTTTTACAACTCCTTCGCTATAAATAAGTCTTAATCCACCACCAATTGCAAACTTATCATTGATTTTATAAGCTACGGTAGGATTTAATTCAACAATTTTCAGCGTAAATTCTTCTGCTGATTTTTTAGCAAAAGTAGTATTCCATCTTTTTGATAATCCAGCAGGAGCAACCATTGAAATACCAAAGGTTGTATTTTCAAAACTTGATGGAATAATATAATGCAAAGTAGGAATAAAAACAGACTCACTCTCAGATTTACTTTGAGCAGGTACTCCACCTAAAGCTGCAACAGTTTCTGAACTGTCAAAATCAATAGCTGATGCTTGAATATAAGAAAGCCCAAAATCCAATTGATTTCCTTTTGAAAAAAAAGCCATATTTGCTGGATTATAATAAGAAGCATCTGCTCCATGTGCATTTGCAACATAAGCAGCTGCAAGTGCTGTACCTTTTAATGATTGTTCAGGGATTTTGTATCCCGCTGCATATATTGAAGTAGCTGCTGCCAAACTCAATGCAAATAATTTATGTAATCTCATATCGTAGCCTTAATAATATTTTTGGTTCTTATACTATAGTAATATTCTTAGTATTCATTAAATTTTTGCATCTATTATATTAATTAAGTTTAATCAAAAATACTATAAATTCTTGTATAATGGGGTTTTTAAAGTAAAGGTGAGATATTGATTGGAATTATAGATTATAATATGGGAAACCTAGCAAGTGTATACAATGCATGTTCATTATTAGATACAAAAGCCAGCATAGTAAAAAATCCAGATGACTTAAAAAACTTTGATAGAATTATTCTTCCAGGTGTTGGTGCTTTTGGTGATGCAATGCTTCATTTAAAACAAACAGGTATGAAAGACGCTATTTTAGATTTCTCAAAATTAGGAAAACCTATGATAGGTATTTGTTTAGGAATGCAATTATTATTTGAAAGTTCAGAAGAATTTGGATCACATGAAGGTTTGGGTCTAATTGATGGAAAAATTCTTAAATTTGATAAAAGTAAAATGAAAGAAGATTTTAAAGTTCCGCATATGGGTTGGAACAAAATCACCAATACTAAATCTGTTTTATTTGATGGTTTAGAAGATCCTTATTTATATTTTGTTCACTCTTTCCATGTACATACAAAAGAAGAAAATGTAATCGGATCAACCACTTATGGTTATGAGTTTGCTTCTGCTGTGAATAAAAACAATATTTATGGCTTTCAGCCCCATCCAGAAAAGTCTCATGACAATGGATTGAAAATATTGAAAAATTTTCTTAAGATATAAACAAATGAAAACAATAGCAATTACAGGAGCGAGTGGTTTTATCGGAAAAGAATTAAATACGTTCTTTTCTACGAGCGGTTTTACTATAATTCAAATACACAAAGATGATTTCAAAAATACCACTGTTTTACAAGAAAAAATTGATAAGAGTGATATTGTATTTAACTTAGCAGGCGCAAGTATTCTAAAGCGTTGGAGCAGTGAATACAAAGAAGAAATATATAAAAGTCGTATTGATACAACACTTCTGTTAACAAAAGCAATTAATCAATCTAAAAAAAACATAGAGTTATTAATATCTGCTTCGGCACTTGGTATTTATGATAATAAAAAACATTACAATGAAGACAATGCTTCTTATTCAAATGATTTTTTATCAAAACTTTGTCAAGAGTGGGAATCAACAGCACTAAAAGCAAAATGCAGAGTAGTTAATTTTAGATTTGGAATAGTACTTGGGAAAAAAGGAGGCATGTTTAAAAAAATGCTTTCAGTTTTTCGTTTAGGTTTAGGAGCTAAAATAGCTTCGGGAAATCAAGCTTTGTCTTTTGTTCATATAGAAGATTTAAAAAATGCCTTTTATTTTGCTATTGAGAATGCTTCTTTGCATCATGCTTACAATTTATGTGCAAGTATTCCTACTACCAATGATAATTTCTCAAAAGTATTAGCAAAAGAGTTAAAAAAACCACTTCTTTTTACGGTTCCAGAATTTATTCTAGAAGCTATTTTTTCTGAAGGTGCCAAAGTATTAAGTGATGGACAAAGTATTTATCCCAAACGCTTAGAAGAAGCAGGTTTTACTTTTCAATTTTCTTGTATTGAAGATGCTATTAAAAACCTGTGTTTAAAAAATTAAAACGTATTAGGAGAGTATAAAAAGTATGGATATTTTACCAGCAATAGATTTAAAAGATGGAAAAGCAGTTAGACTAACAAAAGGTCTAATGGACAGTGCAAAAATATATTCAGATGAACCATGGCAAGTTGCTAAACGTTTTGAAGAACTTGGTTCTAAGTGGTTGCATATTGTTGATTTAAATGGTGCTTTTAAAGGGGAACCTGCCAACTTAGAACAAATCAAAAAAATCAGAGAAAATTGTAATTTAAAAATTGAGCTGGGTGGTGGAATTAGAGATGAAGCTACTATAAAAATGTATTTAGATTTAGGAGTGGACAGATTGATTTTAGGATCAATTGCGCTTACTAATCCTGCTTTTGTGAAAGAAATGGCTGCTAAATACCCTATTGCTGTAGGAATCGATGCTATGAATGGTATGGTTGCAGTTGAGGGATGGGCAGAAGTATCTACTATGAAAGCAACTGATTTAGCACAAGAATTTGCAAATGCAGGTGTTGAAGCTATTATATGTACAGACATAGCAAAAGATGGTATGTTATGTGGAGTAAATGTTGAGTTCACACAAGAAATAGCACTTACTTCAAAAGTTCCAACTATTGCTTCTGGGGGAGTAAAAGATATCAACGATATCATAGCTTGTCAAGATAATGGTGATATAGCAGGTGTAATTGTAGGAAAAGCTTTTTATGAAGGCAGTTTAGATTTAGAAGAAGCTTTTAAAATACTAAAATAATCTCTTATTATGAAGAAAAGTTTTTTTCTTCATAATATTTTCATAGCTAACTATTTATTCTCTTCCGCGTTTGTATAATGTAATTCTAAACCTTTTGATGTTGCTACAAAACCATTAATATTTATTCTTCCATCATGAACCATTAAATGATGTTCTTTACATAAAGGAATTAAATTATATTTATGATTGGCATTCATATGACCAATAAATCCTTCTTTATTTGCTCTTGCTTGCTCTTTTATATGATGTACATCATCAACAGGTCTTGCACAAATCACACAAGTACTTACAATTAAGTCTTTATTGTATTTCGATGTTTTTCTTTTCGTTAATCGCTCAATAGAAGAATAATCATCGCATAAGCGTTTACGTATATCATTAGCAACACTTAAAAATTCTCTGTCCATATGTAAAGACTTAGCATATTCTAAACCATACATTGAAGAGCCACTTCCATATTGAAGTTTTCTATTAAAAATAAGTTTGTCTTCTTTGTCTTCATACAAAACAGACAAATGCAGACAAATAAGGTTTTTTAGTTTTTTTAATTCTTTTATCTCTGGTAATTGATGTAAATGAGTAGCAAATAAAAACAAAGCTTCAAGTTTTGCAAGTTTTAAAATTGAACTTGCTACTATACTTACGCCACTCATTGTTTCTGTACTGTGAGAGATTTCATCTCCTAAAACTATTGAGCGTTTTGTTGCTCTGTTAAATATATTTTTAAGCTCTAACATCTCAACTGCAAAAGAAGACAAACCTTTTGCAATATTATCAGCCCCTGAAATTCGTGTAAAAATAGAATCAAAAATAGAGAAACGCATGGATTTAGCCGGTACAAAAAAACCAGCTTGTGCTAAAACAATAGCAATACCTAAAGATTTCATTAATGAAGATTTTCCAGAAGAATTAATACCATATAATAAAATACCATGCATTTTATTATCAAAAATATTAATAGGATTAGAGTTTTTAATAATCACATTGTTTTTATACTCTTCACTAGCAAGTCCTAGTTCTCCTAAAATAATATCATTGGGTACATAAACACCCTGCTCTTCATTGGCTTCAATAATAGGATGTCTTAATTCAATCACTTCAATAAAGTTTTCTTTATCCTGTGTTTTTACAATAATAGGACAAACATAATTGTATTTTTTAGACGTTTTGATATTTGATACGGTTAAATCAATTTCTGCAATAAATAAAACCAACTCTTCTAATAAAGTGGCAAATTTTTTCTCAAATTCAAGTACTTTTTCTTTAAATACAAGTTTATTTAATTCAATAACTTTTCTTAAATTATGCACATATTTATCTGAGATATCATCAGTAAAAGCATTTGATATTTTTACTGAATTGGTTTGAATCTTAATTTTAAAGTCTTTAAATAAAAGTAATTCATCATCAATAATTAAGTGAGAATTTAATAAATCGTTTTTGATTAAATTAAATCTACTTTTAGTAAGACCTAAATAAAAACCTTCTTTATCCAAACGATTAATACTTACATAGGAACTGTCTTTGTTTTTTACAAAAGAAAGAATATGTGTTTTAATAAGCTCAAGTTTTTCTTTTAGAAGTGCATTTTCTTTCATTAATGCATCAATATTAGAATTAATACCTTCACAAACCATATTATGTTCAACATCTTTTAACATATATTTTCCAGATATACTTAAATCAAAGGTTGAATCAATAGAATCAATAAAAATAGCCAATTCAGCAGAGGTACAAGGGGAGCTAAAAAATTTGTAATTTTCCATAAATTTAACAATTTCTTTTATACTTACTAAAGAGTCATATAAATAATTTAATTCAAAAGGATGAAGTCTACATAATTTAATTCTTCTTGTCAAACGTTCAATATCATAAATATTAGCAAGCTCACCTTCAATTGGACCATGATAATCATACAATTCTTTAGACAAAGCAAAACGTCTTAATAATTCTTTTTCATCTTTTACAGGATGAGAAAGCCTTTCTTTTAACAAGCGTTTTCCCATAGCAGTAGAAGTATTGTTAATTAATTTTATAAGAGAGGGGTTATTAGTACTCTCAATTATATTTAATTGCTCCAAAGCATTGTTTCCTAAATATATATACCTTGAGACGTCTAATTTTATTGGTAAAGAGAGTTTTTGAATAATTTTATCATCATGTGAAATAACAAAATCAATTAAAGACGCTAAAGCTTCTGTACTTAAAGGGACTCGTTCCATATCAAGGTGTTCAATTGACGTTAATAAAGATTCTATATTAAAAACATTTTTAAACAATTCATTTTGATATACAATCTTTGGTCTAAAGGCATTAATATGAAAAGTTTTTAATCCAAGTTCTAAATAATCAATAATTTCTTTTTGATTAATACTTTTGTCTGTAAAATTTAAAATAATTTCATTCGTTTTATGCATGTTCATATAATTAAAACATTCATCCAAAGCATAATATTTATCTTCACTTGTTCCATGGACTTCATTGTAATAACACTTACCCGTTGTTACATCAATAGCAGCATAACCAAGAGAAAAAATATCTTTATTACAATCAATACATAAAGAAGTTATATTATTCTCATCTTGATCAATCACAAAATCAAAGTTAGTACCAGGACTTACAACTGTATCTAAGTATCTTGAAACATTAGGGGGTGTTCCTCTTTGTTTGATAATTACTACTGTGTATTTTTGTTCTGCTATTATTCTTGCTAAATGTTTATCAAAAGCAATAGCAGGAACACCAGCCATTATTGGGTTTTCAGCTGAATTTTCTAAAATAGTTTTATTCTTACGTGTTAGTTGAATATTTAAAAGCTCTGCAATTTCTTTTGCTTTTCCAATTTTTTGTTCATCATTATTAATTTCATATACTTCGAAAAAAGTCCCTATTTCAATTAAAACAACCGTATTATTTCCATATTTTTCTTCAAGCAATTTTTGTAGTTTAAAATAAGTAAGGGTTAAAAGGGTTTTTTTATCATCTAATAATTCTTGAACTTCTTCTTTTAACATTATCTTCTTACTCCTGTATACGTTCTAATTATCTCACGTTGTTTTTTATTTAATTTTGCTTCTTCATGAAATAATAAATAAGAAGCCAAAGGCATAGAAGAATATACTTTTTGATATATTCTTTTTAGTTTTTTTTGTTTCTCTTCTTTTGTATAATCTTTCCAAAGAGAAAAATTAAGAGCCCTTCTACCTTCATTAACATTTTGTGTAATAAACCATGATAGAGGAGCAATTTTACTGTATGTTGGCCACTTTGTTTCATAAGAATGACAATCATAACATGATGTTCTTAACATCATCATTATATTAGAAGGCGCAGATATCTCTTTGTTTAAAATATACCCAGGATTATTTTGATACCTTGGAATAAACTGTATCGCAATTATTACCAATAAAAAGACAAAAACTATTTTCTTCATTATTACTCTTATTTTAGTCTATAAAATTTTAGATGTACAAGTCGTATACTCTTTTTACATCTTGAATAAATACAGCCACAGAAATATTTCTCCCAATTCTTTTAAATTCTTTAGAATCAAAATAAACTAAGATTGTTGGTAAAGAAAATACCGTAAAATGGCTTGTAAGTTCTTTATGCACATCTGTTTTTACTTCACATAGTTTAATATTAGGTAATTCTTTTGTAAAACTCTCAATAATTTTTGGTTTTAAAGCATGGCAAATACTACAGTTCTCACCTGTAAAATATATTAATACAGGTTTTCCTGTAGAAATAATATCTTTCATTTCTGTTAAAGAATTAACTTGATGCATGTTCTTCCTCATACTCTTTTGTATCAACGTTTGCTACTTTATGATCTTTTCTGTTTTCAAAGATTTCATGACGCGATAAGGAAATACCCTTCATATGACTTACTGGAAATGCAAAAGCCACCCCTTTTCCTGTTGTTGTAATATGAAGCGAGTGAATAATAGATTTAATAACACTGTTTACCATACCTTGAGGTAAAATAAACAATAATAAAGCATCATTGGCATCAAAAGACGTTCTATAGAAGTTATTCATTTGACCAAGTCCCATTCCATCTGCTCGTAAAACAGTAACTCCAGGAGCTCCTGCTTTACTTGCTGCTTGAATAGCATCCACTTTTTTCTCACTAGGAACTATTATAACCACCACTGAAAAATCCATTGGCATTGAATGCCGTCTGTCACTGCCGTCAATATTAATTGTTGCTAAATCCATATTCTCAGCATCAACCAAAGTATCTCTTAAAATATTTGCAGCTTCAATTTCAGTATCTGATTTAACACCCAGTTTCTCACTTAATATACCGTAAACCATAACCGTAATCATTGGAAATAATGAAGCAAAAGCAATCAATCCAAAACCATCAATTAAAGGACTACGTCCTTCGATGTTTGAAGCTAATCCAATACCAAGGGCTGCTACTAAAGGAACAGTAATTGTTGATGTTGTTACTCCTCCTGAATCATAAGCTATTGGAATAATATACTTAGGAGCAATAAAAGTAAGAATAATTACACATAAATATCCCACTATTATGTAATAATGAATTTCTCCACCATTAACAATTCTAAAAGAACCTAAAGCAATACCAATAGCAACCCCTAAAGCAACAAATAAACGAAGCGCAAAATCATTAATTTTACCATCAGATATTTCTTTTGCTTTTTTAGCAATTGCCATTAATGCAGGTTCCGCCATTGTGGTTGAAAAACCAATAGCAAAAGCAAAAGCATAAATAATTAAAACAGAAGAACCCTGGGTTAATTGATAAGCCATTGTCTCACCAAGAGAAAATAATCCCAGTTCAAGCCCTAAAATAAATGCGTACAGCCCCAATATTACTAAAGCAAAACCAATTAAAACAGTATTTAAATTAGGAATTCTTTTTTTAATTACTCCATATTGAAAAAACATAATAATGGCTAAAATGGGTAATACATCTCTAGCAACTGCAATTAGGCCTTCAACTAAGGAAGTTAAAGTAATATCAGTAGGTGAGCTAACACTTGCTTGCACTGCTACTTGTATCACTTCTTTAGCATCAACTAAATTGTATACTGCAATTCCATATATTTGAACAAATATCATTGGTGTTAAAGAAGCAAATGCAATTAACCCAAAACCATCAATCACTGGATTTCTTCCTTTTATAGAAGATGCAAGCCCAATTCCTAGAGCTGCAACAAGAGGTACGGTAACAGTCGAGGTGGTAACTCCACCTAAATCATAAGCCAATCCAATAATCTCTTTTGGAGCAAAAAAAGTAACACTTACTACTAATACATAACCAAAGATAATATAATAATGAATGGGATGGCCTCTAATAATCCTAAACACTCCCAACATTATCGCAAAACCAACAGAAGCTGCAACAACTAGTCTAAGTACAGTTGCATCAATTCTTCCAGCAGAAATAGAAGCAGCTTTATCAGCAATTACAGATAAAGCAGGTTCAGCAATAGTAGTACCAAAACCAATTAAAAACCCAAAAATAAGTATCCATGTTGTCCATCCAGATTTTGCAAAATCTCTTGCTAATCCCTCACCTACGGGAAATATACCTATTTCAAGACCTTGTAAAAAGATTGCTAAGCCAATTCCAACGATTACTAAACCAATGGCAGTTGAAACCCAATTTTCTGGTACACTTTGAATAATTACTAATTGAAAAAATAAAATCACCATTACTATTGGAATCAAATCTCTAAATGATTCTTTTAACAGCTTTAAAAAAAAGTTAAATTGCATCATAGTTTTTATATCTCCTTGTTATTATTTAATAATTCGCTAGTAACAGTGGCCTAAAAACAAGCTTATTTAGAAAAGTTAAGAAGAACTATTATTATTAATCAGCGTTAATAATACAGTTTTATTACATATATATTACTGAATTAGTCAAAAAAGTTATTTATATATAAGGAAGTAGTATAAATATTATTTAAAAAGAAGGTATATAATTACCTTCTTTTCTTAAATTTGGTGAGTGTTTTTTGGTTTTAGTCTTTCTTTTTGTGATACATAAGAGTTTACTGCTCCTAAATATGCTTTTGCAGTTGCTAACATAGTATCAATACTTAAACCATGTCCTACAATTGATGGTGATTTTTCATCAAAAGATACTCGCGTAATTACTTTGGCTAAAGCATCTTTCCCTTCACTTACTGAAGTTACTTTATAGTCTTCTAGTTTTCCAGAAAAACCTGTTAACCTATCAATGGTTTTAAAAATTGCATCCATTGTTCCAGATCCAATATTTGCATCTTTTAAAATGTCTCCATTATGTTTAATCGATATCGCTGCCATTGGAAAACCGTTGGTACAGTCAGAAATCTGCAAATCTATTAATTCATAGGTTTGATCTTGGTTTAAAGATTCATCCGTAATTAACATTCTAATATCATCATCTGTAATTTCTTTTTTCTTATCTGCTAATATTTTAAATCGATCAAATGCAGCATTTAATTCAGCATCAGTAACCGTATCAAAACCTAAGTTGTTAATTTTATCTCTAAATGCAGCACGGCCAGAGTGTTTTCCTAAAATTAACGTTGATTCTTTAAATACACCTACATCTTCAGGTCTCATAATTTCATACGTTTCTTTGTTTTTCAACATACCATCTTGATGAATTCCACTTTCGTGTGAAAATGCATTTTTCCCAACAATTGCTTTATTTTGCTGTGGTTCAACACCTGTTATAGTTGCAATTAAACGTGAACTTGGATAGATTTCAACTGTATTAATACCAGTATATAAACCTTTAAAAATATCTTGTCTTGTTTTAATAGCCATAACTGCTTCTTCTAAAGCAGAATTTCCAGCTCTCTCTCCTAAACCATTAAGAGTCACTTCAATTTGTCTTGCACCATTTAACACACATTCCAAAGTATTCGCAGTAGCAAGTCCTAAGTCATTGTGATTGTGTACAGATATAATTGCTCTGGAGTTAGCATAAGCTACTAATTCTTTAACCATTGCACCTAATTCATTTGGTAATCTGTAACCAACAGTATCAGGAAGATTAATAGTGCTAGCTCCTGCTTCAATCACTGCATCCATTACTTCTTTCATAAAACTCATATCAGATCTACCCGCATCTTCTAGTGAAAATTCAACATCATCAACAAAAGTTTTTGCGTACTGCACTGCATGTACTGCTCGTTTAATTACTTCAGCTTCATTCATTTTTAATTTGTATTTCATATGAATAGGTGAAGTTGCGATAAAAGTATGTATTCTTTTAAGTTTTGCAGCTTGAACAGCTAAACCAGATTGTTTAATATCATTGTCAATTGCTCTTGATAATGAACAAATAGATGAATTCTTAATACTTTGAGCAATTTGAGAAACTGCATCAAAATCTCCAGGACTTGCGGCTGCAAAACCAGCCTCAATAACATCAACTCCCAATTTTTCTAATTGAAAAGCAATTTTAATTTTTTCATCTGTATTCATTGAACAGCCAGGGCTTTGTTCGCCATCTCTTAATGTAGTATCAAATACTATAATCCTATTTTTATCCATGTTCTAACCTTTTATACTATGGTATTATTATATCTTTTTAAAATAAAAAGAAAACGATGTCATTATTTTTTGAATATTTATTTGTGTTTTAGAGGGTAATTGTTGAGAGATTGAGAGTGTTTACACTTTTTATGAATTGATTATTAAAAAAATCGAATATTTTCATTTTACTCTCCTGTATTTGTGTGGAATAATTATAAGCAATTTTATTTTATTTGTCAAGCTTTATTAGGCTTTATATTAAAATACTTTCACCTGCTACTAATTTTTGTCCCAAAGTGATTTTCTTGTTAAGTAAAGAATTCATTTCAATGATAATCTTACCCGAAGTAAAAACACCAATTTTTTGGTTTTGAGAGAACTCTTCATCTTTTTTGCTTAAAGATGTATGCATATTTAAACAGCCCTCTATTAGGGTGATTTTTAAATCATTAAACATAAAAGTAATGCTATTATTTAACTTTTTTGAGATATAGGAATCAGTATTCAAATTTAAACCATGTTTTTTTGAAATAAGTGAAATCTTCCCATCTTGGGGAGCTCGTAAGATGTGTTTATTAAATATACTTACATCAATGTGTAAAATACTTTTTTTACCTTTTATATCAATTGCAGAAATTGTACCATCGCATATAGCTAAAGTATTCTTTTTAGGACCAAAATACTTATTTTGGTTTCTAAAAATAAAAAGTAAAACGAGGCATAAAACATAGCCTAAATTTGCCAAAAAACTCGATATGAAAATATCAAAGAACACAGATATAAGAAAAGTATAGAGTATCTTTTTATAGCCTTCTTTTAATATAAAGTTTTCTAACATTTTTAACCTTTAGTCTTTTTTATTTTCTTCTTCTGTTTTATTTTTAGCATCTGATGTTTCAGTACTATCTTCTTTTTTTTCATCTTTTTTTACATTGTTTTCACTTGTCTTAGTTTCATCATCTTTTTTTAATGACTCACTGTGCAAATCTTCTGCTTCAAAAACAACTCCACCATTTTCTTTAATAACTTCTCTTACTCTTAAACCTGATATTACTTCAGTTTCTAAAAGTTCAGCTGTCATTTGTTCAATAGCTTCTTTATGATCGTTTAAAGTGTTTAATACAGATTTATATCGCTCATTCAATGTATCTTTAATATAGTTGTCAAGCTCCATTGCCATATTGTCTGAATAATCTTTATGCGATTGTCCACCTATAAAAGAATTTGAACGTTTCTCTAATACCATTAATCCAGCAATATCACTCATTCCATAAACACAAGCCATAGATTTAATAATATCTGTTGCTCTCTCTAAATCATTTCCAGCCCCAGTTGAAATTTCTCCAATAAATACTTCTTCAGCAGCACGTCCACCTAATAAAACATCTACTTCTGCTATTAACTCATGTTTTTGCATTAAGTACTTGTTTTCTTCTGGTGTATTTAATGTATATCCTAAAGCAGCAAGTCCTCTTGGAACAATAGATACTTTATTTACTTTTTTAGCACCTTTTGTAATTTCAGCTAAAAGCGCATGTCCTGATTCATGATAAGCAACTATACGTCTTTCTTTAGGAGAAATTCGCTTAGATTTTTTCTCTAAACCAGCGATTTGTCTTTCAACTGATTCTTTAAAATCTTCATTTTCAACTTGATCTTTATTAGCACGTCCTGCTAAAAGAGCTGCTTCATTAATAATATTTGCTAAATCTGCACCTGCTAAACCAGCAGTCATAACAGCAACTTCTCTTAAATCAACATCTTTTGCTAATTTAACATCTTTAATATGTACTTTTAAAATTTCAATACGACCTTCTAAATCTGGTTTATCAACCAAAACTTGTCGATCAAATCTACCTGGTCTCAATAGTGCAGCATCTAGAACTTCCGGTCTATTTGTTGCAGCTAATACGATAACAGGAGCACCAGCGGAAGAGAAACCATCCATTTCGGCTAAAAGCTGATTTAAGGTTTGTTCTCTTTCATCATTTCCACCCATTGGTCCACCTGAAGATCTTGATTTACCAATAGCATCAATTTCATCAATAAAAATAATAGCGGGAGCTACTTTTTTAGCTTGTTCAAATAAATCTCTTACTCTTGAAGCTCCAACCCCTACAAACATTTCAATAAAAGAAGAACCAGTTACAGATAAAAACTGTACTTCTGCTTCCCCTGCAACTGCTTTTGCTAATAAAGTTTTACCAGTACCTGGAGGTCCCACAAGTAGTATACCTTTAGGAATTTGTGCTCCTAATTTAACGTATCTGTCTGGATTTCTTAAGAACTCAACTATTTCAGCAACTTCTTCTTTTGCTTCTTTATTTCCAGCCATGTCATCAAATTTTACATTTGGTTTTTCAGAATCAATCATTTTTTTAGAAGAACCAATTCCAAGAAGACCACCGCCTCCTCCACCCATAGATTTAGACATTCGTTTAGCCAAGAACATCCAAATTGCAAAAAAGATAAATATTGGTAAAATCCAACCAAATAAAATATCAGCTAAAAGATTTTCTTCATTAATGCCACCATAGTTAATGCCTTTATCTTCTAAGGCTTTAATCAATGTTTCATCAGGAATTACTCTTCTTGCAGTATAGGTTGTAATTTGTCCATTAGAACCTTTTGAAATTGCTTTAATATATACTTTTCCAATTCCAACATAGTCAATTTGAGAACTTGCCATTAATTTTTTAAGTTCTGAATACGCAATAGTTTTATTTTTATTATTGTTAGTAGAACCAAAGGCTTGAATTCCTGTGTTATTCATTCCATTTTGGTTTTCTGGAAACATAGTTTTAAATGCCATTATAGTAACGATTGAGAAAATTACGAAAATTAATAAAGGATTATTATTAAAAAAGTTTCCATTTTTATTGTTTTTATTGTTATTGTCTTGATTATTATTATTGTTCAATTAAACTCCTTTGAGAACAACGGTACACCATTCATTTTTATGAATAGTTTCTTCTATTTCTAAGTCTTCGAATTTTTTAAGCACTCTTGTTAAATGTTTATCAAGTATACCCGATAATACAAGAGTTCCCTTTGATTTTAAACAATTTTTTAAATCTTTTGAAATCATAATTAAAACATCAGCAACTATATTAGCTATAACTACGTCATATTTTTTCGAAGAAAAAGTTGAGCTTCCAACCCAGGCCTTATTGTACTTTGTTTTGTTTAATGAAAAGTTAACTTCACTGTCTTTAATACAATTTTCATCTGTATCACAAATATCAACCTTTGCTTCAAGTTTAGCTGCTGCAATACTAAGAATTCCAGAACCACAACCCACATCAAGAACTTCGTTATCTTTTTTAACATATTTAGAAATTGCTTCTAAACACGCATTGGTTGTTTCATGGTGCCCTGAGCCAAAAGATAAAGCAGGATCAATAATAATATTAATTAAATCCTCTTTTTTCTCTACCCAAGAAGGACGTATGTAAAATTTAGATACTTCTATCGCTTTTACGGATTCTTGGTATTTTTTTATCCAATCCTCATTTTTCTTTTTTTCACATAATGTACTACAGTCTAAATTCATAGCTTTTGCAAATTCTTTTACGCCATATTCAATAGTACTTAGTTCATCTTCACTTCTTATTATAAAAAAGTTATCACCCTCTTCTATAGCATTTGGAAGTAATGCGTCTACTAAATCAATAAACAAATCTAAAGAAGTATCTGCTTCGATTTTTAACTCATAATAAAATTCTTTCATTTTTAACCTTAAAATTTTTCTGTAGAGAAAAATGTCGAAATAATATCTCTCATAATATCTTTATCACTGATTTTATTAATCATATCTCTAAATTCAGCAGCCCCATTGTAACCTTTAGAATAAGAATGCAATAATTTTCTAAACATAATAGCACCATGTAAACCGTGATAATCAATTACCGAATCAAAATGTTCTAAAATAATTTCCCGTTTTAACTCATCAGATATATCTTCTTGATCATTTTTTAGTTGATGAAAAATCCATGGTTTACCAATAGCTCCACGTCCAATCATAACCCCAGCAGCACCAGTGTAGGCAAGTACTTCTTTTGCTTTTGCATAATCTTTTATATCTCCATTAGCAATAACAGGAATAGAAATATTATCAACCATAGCTTTAATTGCATCATAATCTACAGGCGCTTTGTATTTTCCTGCTCGAGTTCGTCCATGAACAGAAACAAAATCTGCACCACAGGCTTCCACCGCTTTACCAATATCAATAGGAATTTTTTCATCCACACCAATTCTAACTTTTGCAGAAGTGTATTGTTTATTGCTGTATTTTTTTACCGTCATCAATATTTCTTCCAGTTTTTTCAAATCTCCTAAAAGGTTTGAACCAGAACCGTGATTAAATACTTTAGGAGCTGGACAGCCACAGTTTAAATCAATACCATCAATACCTTCTACATCATTAAGAATTTCAACTGCTTCACGTACTAAATCAGCATTATTACCTGCAATTTGTACAAAATAAGGATCTTCACTGGGAGATTTTTCTATCATTTTTAGTGTTCGCTCGGATTTGTAAACCAAAGCATTAGAAGAGATCATTTCTGATATTGTTAAGTCAACACCAAATTTTTTTACAACCCGTCTAAAAGGTAAGTCTGTATAACCTGCTAGTGGTGCTAAGACCACTAAAGGTTTTGAAAAGTCTAGTTTCTTCATTTAATTTTTATAATTAATAGTATCTAGACTATAGTGTTTACCATTGTCTTTTAAATCAATTAAAGCTTTAAAAGCAGTATATTCATCGTCTGCACAGGCATTTAACAACTCACGTACTTCATCTAACATTTCAAATTCTAATAAGATATAAAGGTAAGCATCCAGCGCCAAATCTTCATCATTAGATAATTCTTCACTCATTTTGATAATTTCATCTGGAGTAAAAGTATCTTTATACAGTTTTACCAAATCAATATAATCATTTTTTGTAAAATTAGATTTTTTCGCATATCTTTTAATTTCTTCTAAACCTATAGAAAAGTCTGCTTCTTCTTTGTCTTTTTGAAATAATGCTAAAACCATGTCTTTATCTAAATCCATTGCAGGTGTTATTTTTTTAATAGTTGTCATAGATTTTTCTTCTAAGATTCTAGTAAAAGCACATTTTATTTCTTCTTTTGAATACGTATTTGTTTTTTTTACAACTTCCAGCGCAAAATCAATATCTGCATTGATTTTATTTAATATGTTTTTTTTATGAACATTTCCATGAGGGTTAAATTTCATGTTTTTTATTGAAATATATTCACCTTCATTAATTTTATTAATTACAGAAACAATTGTATTTAATTCTTCATTCTCAGACTTAAAATCTTTTACAGAGGACAAATTCATTTGCATTAAAACACTTGACAAATCACTAAAGACTTTTGTTTTAAATTTTTGTTTTGATTTATTCTCTAAAAGAAAATCTTTTATTAAATTGATTATATTCTCTTCATCTTTTTCAATGGCTCTTGTTTCTAAAAAGTTTCTAAAACCATAAAATAAAATATGTAAAATAGTAAATACTAACAAAATGCTAGTAGGTACTATAGCCCAAACGGCAATTAATAAAGTCAATTCATAGTCAAGTATTTTAATTGTATATTCATTAGCATCTAAACTAAATACATAGCCGCCTATAATAACAATTAACAATATTGAAGAAATTATATACTTCTTTAGTCCCATAATTTAATCCTTTATTTTTGTTTTTCTTCCTCATAAATTTCTCTACAAGGTGTACAAAATTTTGCAAAAGGTTTTGCACGTAAACGACCAAGTGCAATAACTTCATCACACATGTCACAAACACCATAAGTACCTTTTGCAATTCTTTTAATTGCTGATTCAATTTCATGCAACTCTTTTATTTGAGCATTAGCAATAATACCTTCTTTAAATGAATCACTTGACACTTCAGCATAATCAAACTCATCATTACATTCTGAGTTTTTTAAACCATTAATACTTTCTCTACTCTCGTCTATATTTCTTCTAATTAAATCTTGTCTTTCTAACAGAGTAATTCTCAACTCTTCGATATGTTTTTTATTAGCCAAATTATACCCCGATTTTAAAATTTGCATATTATACACAAATTAAACTAAATTACTTATGATAGGGATGATTATTAATTATGCATAAACTTCTAAAAACTTGTTCTAAAAGCACTAAATTGGCCACTTTATGTGCCATAGTCAATTCTGAGAGCGATATTTTTTTATCACAAGACTTAAGAAATTTATCTTCAAATCCATAAGCGCCACCTATAAAAAAGTTAATTGTGGAGTATTTACTGATTGTATCTGCAAACTTAAAACTGTCAATGCGTTCACCTTTTACATCCAATGCTATATTATATCCACTTTCTAAAAAGGGTTCAAAAACTGCAGAGTAAGATTTTTTTGCTTCTAATTCTGAAATTGTTTGTGCTTTTCCAATGTTTTTATTAAAGAGATTTACAATTTGTACTTTTGAATATTTAGAGCTCATTTTAATAAACTCTTTGATAATAGGTTCAAAATCATCTTTAGTATTTTTGGCAATTTGGTAGATAATTATCTTACTCATATAAATCACTTCCTACTACATTAAAATTTGCATATTCTATCTTATCATCTACTTTAACTCCTCCAATAATACAAACGGGGTGCTTAGATATTTGACATAAATACGATATTTTATCTCCTAAAATATTAGTGATATCTTTAGTACTAGTATTTCTATAAGCACCTAAACCTATCATATCAATATCCAAAGTATTTGCTTGTAATATTTCGTATTCATTGTGAGTACTTAATCCTAAAAACTTGTTTTTAATCTTTTTTCTTAGAATTTTTATTGCATAAGCTTTATTTTCATGAATCTTTTCTAAATCTTCTTGTCCCAGATGTATTCCATCACAAAAAGGTACTAATTCGACTTTATCATTAATAAGAAGAAGAACATTAAGTTTTTCTTTTATTTGCTTCAGATGTTTAATTTGAACATCATTAGATGAAATTTTATCTCTGTATTGTATTATTTTAACATTCATTGATTTAACTAGAGAAATAAAGTCTTCTACCGTGAGATTTTTTCTTTGAAGGGTTGAATAGTCACATAAAGCATATAATTCATTGGATGAAGTTTTAGGATTAAATCCCAAAACTTCTTCCAGTGTTGACTTAAGCATTAGCTCGCTTTTGAATAAAACATTTTTAATAAATCAGAAATTGTTTTTTTCATATCTGCTCTATTAACAACCATATCAATAGAACCTTTTTTAAGTAAAAACTCAGCTCGCTGAAATCCATCTGGTAAGTCTTCACCAATAGTTTGTTTAATAACTCTTGCACCTGCAAAACCAATTAAAGCACCTGGTTCAGCCATAATGATATCACCTAAAAAAGCAAATGAAGCAGAAACTCCCCCAAAAGTTGGATCAGTTAATACAGAAATAAAAGGTAATTTACAAGCATCAAGTTTTTTAAGCGCTGCAGATGTTTTGGCCATTTGCATTAAAGCAAAAGTACTTTCTTGCATTCTAGCACCCCCAGAAGCAGAAACAATAATTAAACCTTGATTCTTTTCCATTGCCCTATTAGCTGCTCGTACAATTTTTTCGCCTTCAACACTTCCTAAAGAACCACCCATAAAAGAAAAATCAAAAATAGCCAGTTGTACGGGTAAACCATTTATTTTAGCTTCCCCTGCAATTACAGAAGAACTTCTGCCTGTTTTAGCAATAGCATCATCTACTCTTTTTTTATAGGATTTTTTATCTACAAAATTCAAAGGATCTACAGGTTTTAAAGAACTGTCATATTCAACAAAAGTATCTTCATCACATAAAATCTCAATTCTTCTTTTTGCGCCAATTCTCATATGAAAATTACATTTGGGGCAAATATTGTTTTGAGCTTCTACTTCTTTAAAAAACATCAAAGAGTTACATTCTGGACATTTAATCCAGTGAGAGGGTGCATCTTTTTTTGTTGGTTGTTCTTTTTTACTTAAATCAAAAGTAATTTTATTAAATAAGTTTTTTAAATCCATTGTATATCCTTATAGTATTTATTTTATAGCTTCAAATTTTTCTAATTCATCTAGTTTTTCCCAAGGATAATCACTTTGACCAACTTGACCACGTGCTGCAACATCAGCATAAAGAAATGTTTCTGCACTTGGTTTATCTAAATTAAATTTATCAGTAATCCATTTAGGAGTTAAAGCAAAAGTATCCAGTACAAAAGAAGATAATACATCATCATTAACACTTGAATATGTTCCGAAAGTATCTACAGATACAGAAGTAGGCCGTGCTACTCCAATTGCATATGATAGCTGAACATTACATTTTAATGCAAGTCCTGCTGCAACTATATGTTTAGCAATCCAACGTGCCGCATATAAACCAGACCTATCAACTTTTGTATAATCTTTAGAACTTTGAGCTCCTCCACCAATTGGTGCATAACCCCCAAAAGAATCAACAATAAGTTTTCTTCCTGTTAATCCAGAATCATGTAAAGAGGAATGATTTACATATCTTCCTGTAGGATTGATATGAATAATTGTATTTTTAGGATCATATAAATCTGTTGGTAATCCTGTATCATCAATTAACCCTTGAATTAAAGCTCTCACTTCTACTATATCCATAGCTTCAACAGAAGGTGCAGAAACTACAATAGTATGAATTTTTTGAGGTTTACAATTTTCAAAGTTTTCTTTGTTTCCATAATCTAGCGTAACTTGTGTTTTAATATCAACACCCAGTTTATGATTATGAGCCAGCGCATAATTATATACTTTATCGCTTAACATTCGAGCATAAGTGATTGCAGCTGGCATATAATCAGCTGTTTCAACTGATGCGAAACCAAACATAATTCCTTGATCTCCTGCTCCAATTTCACCAGAGTCTTGATCTACTCCTTGGTTAATATCAGGGCTTTGTTGATTTAATAATACTTGTACTTGTATGTCATCTGGATGTAAACACTGCTCTTTTGTAAAAGCACTTTTTCCATCATATCCTATTTTAGCAAGCGTTTTTTTAACCAAAGCAACATAATCATCGTTTGATAATTTTGCCTTAGATTTAACTTCTCCACCAATAATAATATGCTTTCCAGCAACAAATACTTCTGAAGCAACTCTTGAAGTTGAATCTTCTATTATTAATCTATCAACAATACTATCAGCAATAATATCTGCACATTTATCAGGATGTCCAGGTGCTACTACTTCACTTGTAAATAAATATTGACTTTTGTTTTCCATTTTTGTTTTCCTTTATGGTTTTCCATGTTTGTTTTCCATTATTTTTAATTACATTAGAGCTGGAGAAAAAATAAGAAATACTCCAGCACGATTTTAAACAATTTGTAGAATAGTTATTCTACAGTAACTGATTTCGCCAAATTTCTTGGCATATCTACGTCATTTCCAAGTCTTACTGAGATTTCCATTGATAATAACTGCAAAGCCACTAACATTTCAAAAAACTCAAGCATATAATGATTTGTTTTTTTTGTTTTAATAAAATCATCGCTTAAATCAAAATCAAGAGGGGAAATAGTACAAATAGTACTGTCTCTTGCACTTAACTCTTCCACATTGGATTTAATTTTTTCATATAAAAGATTTTCTGGCATTAATGCTATGGTGAATAATTCAGGATCAGCTAAAGCAATAGGTCCATGTTTCATTTCACCAGAAGGATAACCCTCAGCATGTAAATACGAAATTTCTTTTAATTTTAATGCGCCTTCTAGTGCTAAAGGAAAAAATACATCTCTTCCTATAAAGAAAAAACCATGTCCATGTAAATATCTCTTAGATAAACGTTTGGTTTTTTCATGCATTTCATCACTAATAATCAAAGCCTGTGGTACTTCTCTTAAAGCATGCAATTCTTTTTCTAATTTTTCACTACTTATAGTATTTTTATATTTTGCAAAATACAAAGCCATCATCCATAAAACAGCAGTTTGTGTTGAGAAAGCTTTGGTTGAAGCTACTCCTTTTTCAATTCCAGCTCGTGTTAATACAGTAGTATCAGCAACGCGTGTCATAGATGAATTATCCACATTACAAACAACCAATGTTTTTAAACCAGCTTTTTTTGCCATTTTTAAAGCTTCAAGGGTATCAGCCGTTTCTCCACTTTGAGAAACCACTAAAAATAAAGTACGTTTACTTAATAAAGGCTCTTTATATCTAAATTCAGAAGCAATTTCTACTGAACACCTGATTTTTGTTAAACGCTCAAATAAATACGAAGCAGTTAACCCTGCATGGTAAGAGGTACCACAGGCGCAAATTTTAATTTCATCAATATTTTCAATAATACTTGAGTCAAATTCATCAAAATGTATTTCATTCTCTCCCAGTCTTCCTAAAAGTGCATCACTTACAACATTACTTTGTTCGTATATTTCTTTTTCCATAAAAAATCGGTAACCGTCTTTTTGCGCATATTGTTTTGATGTTGGAAGACTGGCCCAAACAATATCCTCAGAAAAAAACTCTATGCCTTCAGACGAAGCAATACCACCCATACCATCTTCTAAATAAACAACATCTTTACATAAACCAATCAAAGGAGCATCAGTTGAAGAAAAAAGCACTTCCCCTTCTTCGTTTCCGTTTGCTACTATTAAAGGTGTGCCATGCTTAAAAAAGAAAATCTTATCGGGATCTAATTTTGAAATGATAAGTATAGAATAAGCCCCACGAAGCTCTTTTATTGTATTTAGAAAAGCAGCTTTGGAATCAGGATTTTTATTATAAAAGTATTCAAATAAATGAACAATTACTTCAGTATCTGTTTGAGATACAAACTTATGCCCTTCTTTAATTAAATTTTCTTTTATTTCTTTGTAGTTTTCAATAATACCATTGTGAACCACACAAGAGTATTTTGCCATATGTGGGTGGGCATTTAATTCTGTTGGTTTTCCATGTGTTGCCCATCTTGTATGTCCAATTCCTATTGGAAAATCTTTATCATTTTGAACTTTTGCTTCAAGGTTTTTTAATTTCCCTAAGGCTTTATATACTTTTATTTCATTTTTATTTAATAATGCAATACCAGTAGAATCATAACCTCTGTACTCAAGCTCACGCAAACCATCTAATAATAAATCTTGTGTATTTTTATTTCCAATATATCCAACAATTCCACACATATTATACAAACCTCATTTTTTTTAATCCGCAATTATATATAAAATATGCTAAAGAAGCGCTTGTTTTTTGAGTAAAACTTAAAAGCTTAAAATACATTTTAATTAGACTTAAAAATACTTTATTATACTATGCTTTATGAAAAATTTTGTAAGTATAGAAAATAAATCTTTTTCTTTTTCTTCTTGTGATGGCTGTGGTGCGAAATGCTGTTCTGGTTTATATGGTTCTAATTTCTCAGAACTAACAATAGATGAATTTGAAAAAGTATATAAACACTTTGTCATTTTATTTTCATTTAGTGAGATGGGATATTTAAAAGCTAATTTAATTATTTCAAGAGTCACAGAACACTGTGTTTATATTAAAAATAACATCTGCACTATTTATGATAAACGCCCAAACGTTTGCAAAAACTATCCCTTAAGTCCTAGCCCATCAAATGATATCTATATTGATACAAACTGTCCGGCATTAGAAAGTGGTTCAAACATAATTAATGATGGGAAAATAAATCCATCTTTTCATAATGAACTCTTTGAGAATTATCAAGACAAATTTATGAAATCGCATTTTTATTTAGAAAAGTTTAATAAAGAAGATTTTGAAATTGCTTTGATTATTAGAGGAATGAACTTTTATAAATACAAACACCCTAGCAGTGATGAATACTTACAAATGCATTTAGAATCTTTACTCTTATTGTAAAACCTTATTATATCTATGGCTAAAATATTCTAAGATTCCCCCTTCTAACACTTTGAACTCCATTACTTTTGTTAAGTTTAATAAATAACTTTATAAGTTATAACTTAATATTATATAATCTTTCTTGCAATAAACTAACATCTAAATTGCTCTAAAGGATAAATTGTGTCAAGAGAAAAAAATAAAATGAGTTTAACCGCGAAAGTACTTGTTGGAATGTTACTTGGTATTATTGTTGGTTTAATTATCAATACTAGTGGTTTAAATCAAAGTGGTTCATTTGTAAATGAATATGTCGTAAATGGTGCTTTTCATATTGCTGGAAAGATGTTTGTTACTGCTTTAAAAATGTTAGTAGTTCCCTTGGTTCTATTCTCACTTATATCAGGTGTCTGTGGTATTGGAAATGTTGCTACTCTTGGAAAAGTAGGAGGGAAAGCTTTTTCTTTGTATATGTTAACCACAGCAATAGCAATTGCTATGGCTATTACAATTGCAGCAATTGTTGCTCCTGGAGAAGGTGCAAATCTTGTTAGTACAGCTACATTTACAGCCAAAGAAGCACCTGCTTTAAGTCAAGTACTAATAGATATTATTCCGAGTAATGCAGTAAATGCTCTTGCTTTTGGCAAAATGTTACAAATTATCTTTTTTGCAATTATTTTTGGTATCTCAGTTTTAATGATGGGACATAAAGCGAAAAAAATTGTTGAAGGTGTTGAATTGTTAAATGAAGTAATGATGAACATGGTAAACATTATTATGAGTATCGCACCCTATGCTGTTTTTGCGTTAATAGCAAAAGCAATATCTAATTTGGGATTGTCATTATTAGTTGATTTAGCAGGATATGTTTTAGTACTTATGTCTGCTTTAGCTATTCATTTATTCATTACATTAATGATTGTATTTAAAGTATTCACAAGGGGTTTAAGTATTTCAATTTTAATGAAAAAACTAAGAGCTGCACAAATATTTGCTTTTTCTACCTCAAGTTCAAATGCCACCATTCCAGTAACACTTGAAGTTGTTACTAAAAAACTAGGAGTAAATAACTCTGTTGGTTCTTTCACTGTTCCTTTTGGAGCTACTATTAATATGGATGGAACAGCCATTATGCAAGGAGTTGCTACTGTATTTATTGCTAATGTTTATGGGGTGGAATTAGGAATAGCTGGTTATTTAACAGTCATTTTAATGTCTGTTTTAGCTTCCATTGGAACGGCAGGAGTTCCTGGTGTTGGTTTGATTATGTTATCCATGGTATTTGCTCAAGTGGGTCTTCCCGTTGAAGGAATTGGTCTGATTTTAGGAGTAGATAGATTAATGGACATGATGAGAACAGCTGTTAATGTATCTGGGGATGCTGTTGTTTCTGTGATTGTTGCTAAAAGTGAAGGGAAATTTGATGAAAGTGTATTTAATGACCCTGATGCTGGATTAATTAGCGATAAAGATTTAGAGATTTCAAAAGATGTAGAAAAAGAAATGCAAGATATAATTTCTAAAACTCAAACGTCAAATTAACATCCAAAAGAATAAAGAAGCTTTAGCTTCTTTATTTTAATAAGAATATCTGTTAACTTCTTCTTTAAATATCTTTTGTAATTTTTTAGTTAAACTACCCACTTTTCCAGAACCTACTTTTTTACCATCTATTGTAATAATAGGTGTTAATTCTTCTGTAGTACCTGTTAAAAATGCTTCATCCATATCTTTTAATTTATCAAGCGTTAAAGGAAACTCATGAACAGTAATTCCATTTTTCACACATAATTCAAGAAGGGTATTTCGTGTAACCCCAGCTAAAATCCTATTTGTTTTGGCATGAGTATACACTTCATTGTTTTTAACAAAACATACATTTGTTTTTGTTCCTTCTGTAATTACACCATCGTGTACAAAGAGAGCCTCTGCACAATCATTTTCAACAGCAATTTGGCTTGCAAGACAATTTGCAATCAAGGAAATACATTTGATATCACATCTTGCCCATCTGTTATCAGGAACAGTACATACAGATATTCCTTCATCATAGTTTCTTATATTTAATGCTTTGGGCATTAAAAAAGCATAAATACCTACTTTGGTTTTTTTACTAGGAAAAGCATGTGCTCTAGGACTTTGCCCTCTTGTAATATGCATATAATAAAAACATTCTACATTTTCATAATTATTTACTTTTTTTAATTCTTCGTAAATATCTTGTATTTCATTGTTTATAACATGATCAATTCGTAATTCATCTAAACTTCGCTGAAAACGTATTTTATGTTCTTCATATTTAAATATTTTTTCATTATAAACACGAAAGCCCTCATAAGCACCATCAGCGAAAACATAAGCTCTGTCATTTACAGATACTTTTGCATCTTCTTCTTTTACATATTCTCCATCAATAAATACAATCATTTTGTCTCCTGTTTTTAATCTAACTTCTAATACAAATATACTAACAAAAAAACAGTTTTTTTGCAATCATTATAATTTTAATTACTAATAAAATTATAATATTATTAATGATAGACTCTTAAAACTTATTAAAAAGGAATAAAATGCCTGATAAAAAAACATCTTCACCAAAAGATAAAAAAGTAATTCTTTCTTCTATTTTTATTTTAATGCTTGGGGCTGTAGGAGCTATGTATCTTGATGGTTCGTTAAACAACAATAGATATGCTTTATTAGATGAATATAAACTAATGAAACAATGTATTAATACAAACAATAAAAATGAAAATATTTGCGCCTGTGCACTTAATAAAGTCCAAGAAACCATAAATAAAGACAGTTTATTAAAAAATAAAAATAAATTCTATACATTTTTTAATGAAAAAGTCCTTATTTGTAAAAATGCAAAATAGCTTATTATTTGTTTAAATAAGATTTTCTCCACATTTATCACAGGTTTTTTTTATAAAAACATTTAACTTATTTTCTTTTGTTTTAAACAATGATTTTTTGCATTTAGGACACAGTATATTCTTAGTACTAAGATAAGACAAAATCATTACAATAGGAATAATTAAAACGTTTTCACTTATAACAAAAAAAAGCCCTAGAGCCAAAATCAAAACAATAGCCAGAACAGCTTTTATAAATACAGGAACAAACATAGTATGCCTTTAAAATTAAATATAAAAGGAATATACAAAAGAGTCTCTTAATCTTTACTTTTAAAACAATTCGTATAAAAATAATTTATATATTATTCTTTGTATAGGTCTAATATAAAAAATATTAAAATCTTTTTTATATTTAAGTTTATTTTAAATATAAAAGGCGCATACTGTCTATACCTAAACAGTATGGAGGTGTCAATGAAGAAGGTTTTTCATTTTTAGTATTGTTAAATAACTAATTAAAATTACATTCGCAGAAGTTGCGATAACTTAAATAAAAAGTTTTATTTAAGTACTTAAAAGATAGGGAAGAACAGAAGTTCTTCCCTTTTTCTTTTCCCCAAACTAGGCCCTTTTAAAAAAAGCGGGTAAGGTTATAATAAACTCCCCACCCATATATTCTTTGTTCTTTAAATGTGAGTATGCATTTTTGGCTTCAATACTTCCAAGAAGATTTTTTGTAATAATTTCATTGGTTTTATATAAACCAACTCCAATTCCTCTGGCTTTATGTTTAGTAGTGAAATAAGGTTCAAAAATTTTGTCAATAATTTCTTCTTTTATTCCTCCTGCTGTATCTTTTAAAGAAATTGTCACCTTATTCTTATCTTTTTTACAGGAAATAAAGAAATAACGCTCCTCTTTGTTAACTTCATTTAATACAAATGCATCTTTAGAGTTATAACAAATATTTATAAAAGCTTGAATAAGGATATTATCATTAAGTTTTAAAGATACGTTTTCTTCTACATCTTTTACAAGTGTTATAGAGTTCGTTTTAAACATTTCATCTACCAAACTCTCTAGTTTTAAAAAAACATCACTAACTTGTACAATTTTGTCATTGTTATCTTCTGCAATAAACTCTTTAAAATCATCAATAGTTTTAGAAAGATAAGAAGCTTGTTTCATAACAGCATCACTACAGCGAAGAATTGATTCTCTTGATATATCTTCTTGCACTTCAAGCTCAAACTTCATACCACTTACAGCAGAGGTGATAACAGATAAAGGCTGTCTCCATTGGTGGGCAATATTTCCTAACATTTCTGTAAGGGCCAACATCTTAGATTGTGTTAATAAAATCTTTTGTTGTTTTAAATTTTCATCTTCTAGACGCTTATTCCTAGATAATACAAACAATAATAAAAAAATCAGTAAAATAACACTTAAAACCAAATAAACAATGCCAATTAAAAAAACATATATTCTACTTTCTCTATCAATAACGCCTTTTAATAAATTATTGTATTTCTTTATCTCTATGGTTTGAGAAATTCTACTGACATTTTTCACATTTTCTTTTAAAATCTTTAGTTGTCTAGATGAAATATCATAGCTATTTTCTTCCATTAATACAATATTCATATCAATCAATGAAATGACTTTTTTTGCTTCTTTTATTCCTTTAAAAGAGGGGGTTATTAAAAAACCTCCAGCTGCAGTCATTAAATCAATGCTATCGTATAATAAATCCTCGTTTCTAAACTCCAGTGCTTCTATATAAGCACTTAAAGCTCTTTCACTTAAAATAGAAACCTTTAATATATGTCGACTCGATTCGTTCGTAATAAAATAATTAGCAGTATTCATAGATTGTTTGGGCAAGTAAACTTTAAAAGCATAAAAAAAGTAAATACTTGTAAACATTACAAATGCAAATACATAAACTATTTTAGAAATATGCTTTGGCATTATTTAAACTCAATAGTCTTAATCATCCAAATCCAATTAATAAGATTTTTACTGTATTTTTTTGAATTTGAATTGTATTTTGGATAAACAATTCGTAAGGGACCCTTCGTTTTATAAGAAGTGTACTCATCATTGTATTTCGTAGCTAAAAGAATAATATCATTTTGCCACTCTTCTTTTGATATAGTTATTTCGTATCCATCAATAGCTGTAAAAACGATAGAACTAAGAGATGCTTTTCCATAATAAGCCGCAAAATCTTTTAAAAAGACTCCCCCAAATTTTGCACCTTTTAATAAATGAGGATCTTCCATAACAAAATCATGATAACCCAGTTTTTCAATATCTTTTATACTTACCCTTAAAGAACTTTGTTCTTTAAGTTCACCAAAAAATTTCACTTTTTTTAGGGATAAATCTTTTGCAGCAAAAAGTGCGGTTGTTAATAATAAAAAAACAAGTAATTTTTTAAGCATTATTTTTTCCTTTGTTGTTTTATTATAACAATAGAATGATGAATTAGTGCTTTTTTGTTTTTAGTAGTTTTGTATTGGAGGTTTTAGGGGTATGAGGGAAGAAAGTATTTTTTTGTTTTGTTTTACTTGAAAGTACATTATATTTTGCATAAAAAAAGGAAAGGTGTTCTACCTTTCCTTTGGGTTCTTAGGTTTGTGAGAAGTTATAAAGAGCCAAAATAAATCCTTATTAGGGATTATATGACAAACAAGTTTTCTCTTTATTATTACTTCTCTGCGAGCACGCTGGTACTTCGTACATCAGCTTTGCTTGCGTAGGGTAAAAACGTGAAGCAGTTCACGTTTTTTTAACCCCTACTTACATTCCCATTCCACCCATTCCGCCCATTCCACCCATATCAGGCATAGCAGGCATTGCTTTATCTTCTTTAATATCAGTAACCGTTGCTTCTGTTGTTAATAATAAAGATGCAACAGAAACAGCATTTTGCATAGCTACTCTCTCAACTTTAGCAGGATCAACAATTCCAGCTTTGAACATATCTACATATTCACCAGTAGCTGCATTAAATCCAAAGTTTTCATCTTTGTGTTTTGCTACTTCATTAGCAACAACACCCGCATCAAAACCAGCATTTAAAGCAATTTGTTTTAAAGGTGCAGAAATAGCTCTTAATACAATATCTGCACCAATTTGCTCATCACCTTCAAGTTTTAAAGTAACTTTTGCAGCAGCTCTGATTAATGCAGCCCCACCACCAATTACAATACCTTCTTCAACAGCAGCTCTTGTTGCACTTAATGCATCATCAACTCTGTCTTTTTTCTCTTTCATTTCAGTTTCACTAGCAGCTCCAACTTTAATAACAGCAACCCCACCTGAAAGTTTTGCTAATCGTTCTTGCAGTTTTTCTTTATCATAATCAGAAGTAGTATTTTCAATTTCAGCTCTGATTTGAGAAATTCTTGATTTAACTTTTTTTGATTCCCCAGCTCCATCAACAATAGTAGTATTGTCTTTATCAATTACGATTCTTGCAGCTGTTCCCAGCGTATCAATAGGTGCAGTTTCTAATTTCATTCCAAGTTCTTCTGAAATTACTGTAGCAGAAGTTAAAATTGCAATATCTTCTAACATTGCTTTTCTTCTATCTCCAAAACCAGGAGCTTTAACAGCAGCAATATTTAATGAACCTCTTAATCTATTTACAACCAATGTTGAAAGTGCTTCCCCTTCTACATCTTCAGAAATAATTAATAATGGTCGCCCACTTTGATTAACTGCTTCTAATAATGGTAACATTTCTTTTAAGTTAGAGATTTTTTTATCGCATAACAAAATAAATGGATTTTCCATCTCAACTGTCATTTTTTCAGTATTTGTTACAAAATAAGGAGATAAAAATCCTCTATCAAATTGCATACCTTCAACAACATCTAATTCATCTGAAATACCCTTAGCTTCTTCAACAGTAATAACACCGTCATTTCCAACTTTATCCATAGCATCAGCAATCATAGCACCAATAGCAGTATCTGAATTGGCAGAAATAGTAGCAACTTGCTCAATTTCTTTTTTATTAGCAACTTTTCTAGAAGCAGCTTTTAAATTACGTAAAATTTCTTCAGTAGCTTTGTCCATTCCTCTTTTTAAAGAAATAGGATTTGCTCCAGCAGTTACATTTCTTAATCCCTCTTTGAATACACTGTACGCTAAGATAGTAGCAGTTGTAGTACCATCACCTGCTTCATCAGCAGTTTTTGATGCAACTTCTTTTACAAGTTGTGCACCCATGTTTTCAAGTGTATCTGCAAGTTCAATTTCACGTGCAACAGAAACACCATCTTTAGTAATAGTAGGAGCTCCAAAAGATTTTTGTAATAATACATTTCTTCCACGTGGACCCATAGTAACTTTTACAGCATCTGCTAATTTCTCAACACCTGCAAATAATTTGTTTCGTGCTTCATCACTAAATAATACTTCTTTTGCCATTTTACATCACTCCCATAATATTTTCAATATCTAATACTAAATAATCAACACCATCAAGTGTAAATTCAGTACCTCTAAATTGTTCAAAAATAATTGTATCATCAATTTTTAAATCTTCAACTTCTTTTCCAATAGCTTTAACAACAGCAGTTTGTGGTTTTTCTTTAGCAGAATCTACTAAAATAATTCCACTTGCAGTTGTACTTTCAGCCTCTGTTCTTAAAACAAGAACTCTTTTTCCTAAGGGTCTAAAATTCATTATATATCTCCTATGAGTTTGGGTAATTTAATAATTAGCACTCTATTTTTTTGAGTGCTAAATTGTATATAATTTTTGGTTTTTTGTCAAGTAGTTTGAGTATAAGTGACTAAGAGTTTTTAGTAAATTTATTATGTCTGTATAAATAAACTTCTAATAAACTTTTAAGCGCATTTTGTAAACTTGGATTTAATGAAAGAAGCGTATCTTCACATTTTTTTGCTAAAGTATTTGCTGCCTTTACAGAGCCCTCTAAACCCAATAAATTTACAAAAGAATTTTTACAAGCATCATTTTGTGTTGTTTTACCAGCTTCTTCACTGCTTTGGGTTTCATCAATAATATCATCTTGAATTTGAAATAATAATCCAATATCCAAACCAAAATTATATAAAGTATCTTGTAACTCTTTAGAATAGTTAGCAATAATTGCACCCATTTTTAAAGATGAAGCAATAAGTTTTGCAGTTTTGTGTTGATGCAAGAACTCTAACTGTTCTAAACTTAATACTTTATTTTCAAAATAACAATCAATGGCTTGTCCAATAATCATTCCATTAATTCCACCATCATTAGCTAAAACAGCTACCAAATCAATTCTAACATCCGCACTCAAAGGTGCATCTGCTATTAATTTAAAAGCTTCTGTATTTAAAGCATCTCCCACTAAAACAGCGGTAACGTCATCATATTTTTTGTGTAAGGTTTTAAAACCTCTTCTTAAATCTGCATTGTCCATTACAGGTAAATCATCATGGATTAAAGAATAGGTATGCAACATTTCAAGCCCAAGTGCCACATTTAAAGAGCTCTTTACTAATAAAGAGTTCTTAGAATGTGCAACACATAAAAGCAACATTGGTCGAAAACGTTTACCACCTGCTAATAACATTTCACCCAAAGCAGTTTCAAAATGAGGATGAAAACTTTTAGAAAGAGGAAGATTGTTTTCTAAATAAGTTTCAAAAGTATTTAATAATTCTTTCACTCTTTATTTTCCCATACTTCCTAAATTACCCATCATACTCATAGCCATATTTTTTTGATTGTTTTGTGCTTGTTTAATCACATCATTCATTGCAGAAATCAACAAAATATTTAAAGAGTCTTTATCTTCTAATAAAGAATCCTCAATTTGCAAATCAATTACTTCTGAATTTCCGTTAATAGAAATACTAATCATTCCAGCCCCTGCTTTTGCTGTGAATATTTGTTTGCTATTCGCATCTTTTGCTTTTTCAGCCATTTCGTTCATTTGGCCCATCATCTCATTAAGATTGATTTTACTTAAGTCTATTCCTTCAAACATCATTTGATCCTATTAGTTCATTTGTAATTAATTCTATATCATTGTTCTCATCAACAATTACCACTGTAGGTTTGTAGTTTTCCAATTCTTCTTGGCTATAAGAGGCATAAGCAATAACAATAATTTTATCACCTATTTCAACTTTTCTAGCAGCAGCTCCGTTTAAACACATATCTTTTGAACCTGCTTTTCCTTTAATAACGTAAGTAGCAAATCGCTCTCCATTATTAACATTAACAATTTCAACTTTTTGCCCTACTCTTAATTTTGAAGCTTTCATCAAATCTTCATCAATTGTAATAGAGCCTATATAATTCAAATTTGCATCACTAACTGTTGCTCTGTGAATTTTACTATAAAGCATCTCAAATGTCATTGCAGTCTTCCTTCTTCTCTCGTTTTCTTATTATTTTTGTATTTTATCTATATTTTGCTTAGATAAAACGAAGTAAGATTTTGTTTTGTATCCATAAAAAAGAAATATTTCATAAAATATTACGCCAAATATTTCACCTCTTACTTTTTATCATCTTTTTTGTTTTTCAAAAATGAATTCGTATTAGCACTATACTAAGCTAAAACTACTAAAGAAAAATTGTTTCTTTTTATAATATGTATTTAATCATGTATTAAAAATATTAATTATATACTCTTAGCTAAAAATATAAAGGTAAATTATGAAAAAAATTTTGTTACTAATATCTACAGCTATGTTACTTTTTGCTACAAATCCAGTGGCAGTTATGGAAACTACTCAAGGAAACATTGAGATTGAACTAAGAGCTGATCTTGCTCCTTTAGCTGTTGAGAATTTCATTACTCACTCTAAAAATGGTTATTATAATGGTATTGTTTTTCACAGAATCATCAAACAGTTCATGATTCAAGGTGGAGATCCAACAGGAACGGGACGTGGTGGAAAATCTATTTGGAATAAAGCTTTTAAAGATGAATTTGCACCTAATGCAGTTTTTGATAAAGCAGGAATCTTAGCAATGGCAAACTCTGGGCCAAATACGAATGGTTCTCAATTTTTTATTACCACTGTTCCTACTTATTGGTTAAATGGTAAACATACTATTTTCGGGTATGTAATTAAAGGAATGGAAAATGTAAGAAAATTAGAGCATGTTCCTACAAATAGAAGTATACCTCTAGAAACACAAAAAATAATCAAAATCACTATTAGAGATTAAACAAGCGAAACGAAAGTTTCGCTTTAAAACGCTTACTTAGAAAATATTTTCTTTAAAAAAGATTCATCTCCTGTTTGAACAACTTTTCGCTCTATTTCTTCTGCACGTCGGGATTCTGTTTTTGCTTTTTGTTTCCAGTATTGTATTTTTTGATTGATAATTTCAATATTCCCCAAACTATCAATTTTTATTTTATAGTCTTCTAGTTCTGTTGTTAAATCATCAATTTCAACTTCATAATTAATTTTTTGTTGATTTAATGCTCTTTTTTTATTGTTTTCCAATTCATCAAGTTTTTCTGCCATTTTTTTAACTTCAATTCTAAAATCTGCATTTTCTTTATTCGTTTTTAGTGTAGAAGTAGATTGAGTTTCTAAAAGTTCAGGATTATTTTTAAAATTCATTAATTCTTTTTTAGTAATCTTTAAATCATTTTTTGCTTTAGCAAAACCATACATGAATTTATCTTTTTCAAGTTTTACAGTGCGAAGATTTTCTTCTAGTTTGTTAATTTGTAGCGTTAAATCATTTACCAAAATATTGGATTCTGCGCTCACTTCTTTAGATTTAATAAAGATATCACCCTTATCTTTCATCAAAGCTATTTGAGTATTTCTCTTTTTACTTAAATCATCTGTGATATCATTTTGAATACAAATGGCTCCTGTTATAACGCCTTCATCGCTAAGTGTACTCATAATAAATGTTTCTGCAATATAAGGCGTATTATTTTCTTTTGTAATATATTTTATACAGCCATTCCACGTTTTATTTTCCAGCATATTGCTGTATATTTCTTTAAAGATAGAAGAAGAAACATCGCTGTGTTTTAAAGACGAAAAGTTTTGTCCTATTAACTCCGTTTGAGTAAAAGACGTTGTACGACAAAATAAATCATTCACATAAGTAATATTTAGCGAAGTATCTGTTTTAATTACAATACTGTTTAAATCAATTGCATTCTTATAATTTATCAGTTCTTTGTTTTGTTTTTTTACCAAAATTTCATTGTGAATTACTTTTCCAAGTGTATTTAAAACGCCCAACAATTTTCTTACATCAATAGGTTTAATAATATAATCATTCACTCTTAATTTTATGGCTTCACTTAAAAATTCTTTATCTGAATACGCAGTAGTAAATAACACAGGGATACTAGAGTTTATTTTTCTGATTTTTTTCACCATATCTATGCCGTTTAAATTAGGCATATTAATATCAGTAATTATTATATCAATAGAGTGTTGATTATTAATAAATTTTTCTAAACCCAAAGCACCATCATTTGCAGTAGAAATATTTTTAAAAAATTTAGCTAACAAAAGACTAAGCTCATTTCTTATTGATGCATCATCCTCTACATATAAAACAGTTAAATTTTTAAGTACATTACTTTCCATTCGTTATTTCCAGATGATATTTTATTTTGTAAATTCTAGCAGATTAAAACAAGAATTTTAATCTAAGATTTTTGCAATTCTTCTTTATGAACAACAGCTTCAATATCCATAATAACTAACATTTCACTATTATTAATACGTACAAAACCTTTTAAATAATTAGCTGGTATTGCTGAACCCATTTTAGAAACAGGTGCGAGGGTACTAGTATCTATTCTTTGTACATCATCAACCTTATCAACAACAATGCCTATCATTCTTTTGTTCTCAGTAATTACTGCAATTACAGCTGTATTTTCGTTGTATTCAACCTCACCTGTGGAAAATTTAATTCTTAAATCTAAAATTGGTACAACTTCACCTCGTAAATTAATTAAGCCTTTAACCCATCCTGTGGTATTTGGTAAAACAGTTATATTTTCTGGATAAGTAAGAATTTCTCTAATCTTTGGCAACTCAATAGCATACTTCATAGATCCTAAAACAAATGTCATATACTCGCTTGTATTTTCCCAGTTTACATGTTCTTCTTTTTCCATATTAAAATCCTATAATTAAATTCAATTATAATTATTTTATCCTTTATTATCTTAAATGTTCTTCATATTTATAATTTTACACAATGCTTGTACCGTTGAAGTCTGTAAATAAAACTCATCATCTGTTTTTAATAATTCCAATGAGCTTATCTTTTCATCTTTTATTACTTGTGCAAAACCTTTTTTAATTTTTTTATTTGGATGATTTAATTCAAAATTACTTAAGGTATTATTCAGTATTAATTCTTTATGAGAAAGAATTTGATTAAACTGGCGGGAGAGGTTTTCTTTCATTAAATTTATTTCATTTTGTACAAAATTAAACTTATTTTCTATTGAGTTCTGTTCATACAGGTGTTTATAACTTTTAATTTGTTCTTCTTTTTTACTAAGTATATGCTCATATTTTGTATTAAGTTCATTGTTTAAACCATCAAGATACATTCTGTGTTCGTTAATATCAGGCAAAGCAATTTCAATAGCGTTTGAAGGAGTAGCAGCTCTTACATCTGCTACAAAATCACTGATTAAATAATCAATCTCATGTCCAACAGCTGAGATTATAGGTGTTTTGGAAGTATATATAGCTTCTGCTACAATTTCTTCATTAAAAGCCCATAAGTCTTCTAAACTCCCTCCACCCCTACCTACAATAATTAAATCACAGTTTAATTTATCTGCAATATTTAAAGAATGCACGATATCCTGCGCCGCTTTATCTCCTTGAACCAAAGTAGCTATTAAAATAAGTTCTACTAAAGGCCAGCGATGCAAAGCAACTTTTTTCATATCTTCAATAGCAGCACCAGTACCAGAGGTAACCAAAGCTATTTTTTTAGGATATTTAACTAAAGGTTTTTTCCTTGTTTCTTCAAAATACCCTTTGTCTTTAAGTTTGTTTTTTAACTGCTCGTAAGCTAACGATAAAGCACCCTGTCCTGCTGGCTCAATTTTATTACACATTAATTGATACGAACCTCTTGGAGTATAAACAGTAATACTTCCAGAAATCAAAATTTTCATTCCCACTTCAAGTTGAAATTTTAAGCTTCTTGCATTTCCTTTAAACATCACACAAGAAATAGATGAAGTTTCATCTTTAATTGAGAAATAGATATGCCCAGAAGCATGGTAGGTTAAATTAGAAATCTCACCTTCAACATAAGCTCCCATAAAAGTAGTTTCCAACAAAGCTTTGATTTGATTGTTTAAAGTAGAGACCGTAAGAGCGTTCATAAATTTCCTTCTGGGTGCTTGTTATTTGTTTTGTATTTATTATTTAAAAAGAAGGTGTAATATTATAGATAGTTTTAGTAAAGTTCAAGGCGAAAAAATATTTTTGAGAAGGAGCGCACACAAAGTGCGTGAGAGAACAAAAATGTTTTTTCAACGCAGAAATTTGCTAAAAATAGCTGTAAGATTACACCTTTCTTGCGATGAAGAGGGTAGATATATTCATGGAAAACCCTTTTACATAAATAGGCTCTAAACCTGCTTCTTTTAACTCTCTTGATAAATTATCTTGTGTTAAAAATTCATCAATTGAATTTGGAAGATAGGTATAAGCTTCTTTATTCTTAGAAATAAGTCCTCCTAAAATGGGAAGAATTTTATTCATATAAAAATCTGTCAAATAATCAAGAGGATTTCTTTTTTCATTTTTTGTAAATTCTAGAATAACCACTAAACCATCTTTTTTAAGTACTCTTGCAAACTCTCTAAACGCTTCTTTTCGTTCTACTACATTTCTAATTCCATAAGAAATGGAGATAATATCTGCACTCTTTGCATCTAAAGGCATAGAAGCAGCACCTGCTTCAATAAACTCAACTTCAGGAAGTTTTTCTTTTGCAACATCCATCATTCCAACACTTGGATCAATTCCTACAATATCATTTAAAGAAATTCCATTTTTCGCTGCTGTTTTTTTCCATTCAACAATCATATCCCCTGTACCACAAGCTACATCAATAATTTTTGGAATATTTTCTTTATCGTAAAAAGAATATGCTAAATTACAAGCTTTATGTCGCCATGTTTTATCAATTCCCATACTTAATACACGATTGGTTATGTCATAAGTTTTTGCAATATCATCAAACATTGATACGATTTTTTCTTGTTTACCCATTTGTCTTCCTTGAATATATATTAATTTTTTAATTTTTTAGAATAAGAATTTTCCAGCTATTAGTCCCAAAATAAAGCCCACATTTAAAACAAGTACTAGTTTTAACGTATTTACTTTTTTTTGCGCTTTTGGCACAGCATCTAATAATTCTTGTTGTTTAACAAGAGAAAGATTTAGATTGTTTGTAGATTTATGGACATAGGTTAATGTCTTTTTTAATGAAATTTCTGATAATTCTAAATGCTCGACAATTTCTTTTGCCTGCTTAAAACTCATTTCACTCATTTTTTAATATCAACCCATCTGTCTAGTTCACAAAAAATTGGATTAAGTACATTTAATACGTAATCTTTTGATTCTGTTTGAATACGTCTAAAAAACAAATACTTTCTAGCCATATCTATATCACCTAACTCTTTTGCTTCCACCGCTTTTTTTGCAAAATCAGTGTTATTATATGCCATTTCCCAAACAGTTGAACCTAAATATCTGCTCATGGTAATTACTTTATCATTTTTTACTGCAAAATAATTAGGGTTTTTTACATAATCACAAATAACAGATTTTGAATCTAAATATTTATGTCCAAAAAAGTTTATAAATTGTTCTTCTATATAATCAGCTTCCATCGAGATTGCTCTGTTTAAAGCAAAAATAATGTTGTCTTCTGAATTGTCTTCAATTTTTCTAATCTTTTTCATAGTAGCTATGGCATTTTTACCATCAAGTTCTCCATCCCCTAAAGGAATAATCCACTTAATATTACCAAAAGAACCTACTTTTTTTATTTCTTCAAGTACCAAAGAAGATGTTTTATTTCCACCAACATCTACTATTACGTGATGATTATCATCCATTAAAATAAGTTCATCAAGTTCTGTAATGCGGTTCGTTCCCAGCATTCTTTTATTTACAATATTCGTTCTTGTAAAAGAATTAGAATCATTGTTTTCATCATCGATTTCTATATAGGTAATTTTTTTGCCATGTTTTTTATATAAATAAGGAGCTACTATTTGCATAGCTACTGTAGATTTTCCAACGCCACCTTTAGTTTGAGGAATTATTATCAAAGAAATACCTTTTTACTTATTTTTTTTCATATACTCAACAATTTTTCCATGAAATCTACAATACACCGTATTTAAATCAATTTCATAGGGGTAAATTTTGGATATTTTATCAAAATTTTCATTAATTCCATATTCTAACCAATATTTCAAATCCTCATAACAATCAAAATCATAATCAAATTTTTTCAATAATCTATTGGCATAAGCATCTACTACCATTTCATCTCTGTGCAAACAATAACACATTACTGCATCAGCTGTTTCAGGTCCTATTCCTTTTTGTTCTAATAACCAAGACCTAGTGGCTTGTTTTTGGAAGTTTTCAAAGCTTCCAAAAGTTTCAATAATATTTAAACACAATTTTTTTATACGTATGGATTTTTGATTTTTAAAACCACTGGGAGTAATAGCAATAATAAGTGTTTCTAGGTCTGCATTAGCGAGGCTTTCCAAATTATCATAATGCAAGCTTGAGAGGTTTTTAAGAGATTTTTCTGCGTTTTCCCATTTAGTATTTTGGGTTAAAATAGCACCGATTAACACTTCAAAATCATTTTTAGAAGGCCACCAATATAAAGAGGCACCTTCTAAAAGATTTTGTTTTTTTAAAAATAAAAAAAGCTCATAAGAGTTTTCTATTTTATTCAAGCATGGCTTTAGTGATGATTGTTTCATTTTTATTGCCTAAGTATTTAATTTTAAACGCATCAATGCTTTTTCCATTTTCATAATCCATTACTAACATTTGTAAAATAGGTTTACAAGAAGTAGGAACTTGAAAATGCCCACCTAATCCTGTAGTTGCTTTTTGAATAGGAACTTTTTTATCCATACCAATAACATTGTCTCTGCATCCCGTTAAACCAATATCACTTAAATACGTAGTACCACGTACAATTTGTAAATCATCCGTACTTACGTGGGTATGTGTTCCACAAATGCCAGAAACTCTGCCTTCAAACATCATCATCATTACACGTTTTTCACTCGTAGCTTCAGCATGAAAATCAATAAAAATATTTTTAACCCCTTGATTTTCTAAATCTTCAACTAATCTTGTAGCCCAGTTAAATGGATTTTCGCATGTAGGCATAGAAAATTGTCCCATTAAATTAATAACAGCCAATTTTTCACCCTTCACTTCAAAAATTTTAATTCCACTTCCAACTAAACCAGCGGGATAATTATCAGGTCTTAATACATTGTAACTTTCTAAAAGAGCAAACATATCTTGTTTTTTATCAAAAGAATGATTTCCACCCGTAATTAAATCAATTCCCACTTTAAAAAGTTCATTGGCATTTTTAACCGTTAATCCAAAACCATGAGAGGCATTTTCACCATTTGCAATTACAAAATCAATATTATGTTCTTCAATTATTTTTTTCAAATTTGCTTCAATAATTCTTCGGCCTGGACGCCCTACTATATCTCCAATAAATGCAACTCTCAATGTCTGTCCTAAGTATTCATAATTATGAATTATTTTTTGCCATTATATCAAGGCTCTTATATATTAGAGTTTAAAGCTTTAGCGCATACGTATGCACTTGACCAAGCAAACTGAAAATTAAAACCGCCAAGCTCCCCTGTTACATCTAAACACTCTCCAATAAAATACAAATCTTTTTGTATTTTACTCTCCATGGTTTTATCATCTACTTGTGACGTTAAAATCCCACCTTTAGTTACTTCTGCTTTCGTATAACCAAAATTTCCAGCAGGTGCGAATTCATAATTTTTTAGTTTATACAATTTTTCTTTTTCTTCTTTGTTTAAAGAGGAAATAGCTTTATCTTCTAAATCAATTGAAGCTAAAAAAGCCAAAACAAAACGTTTGACCAAAGGAAGAGCCGAAGAAATCTTTTTATTGGATTTAAAAAAAGATTTTAAATCCTGATTGGGCAAAAAGTCCAAAGACATAAGCCCTTTATTCCAATACAAAGAAGAATTTAAAATAATAGGCCCGGTAATTCCTTTGTGAGCAAAAAGAATATTTCCATTAAAGGTTTTGTGTCCTACTTTTGCTTGGCAATATAAAGACACGCCGGATAATTCTTTAAACCAAAACTGGTCTTTTTGTACAGTAAATCCAGCAAGCGCGGGATCTAATCGCGAGACTTCATGTTGGTATGATTTAGCTATATCATACGCAATAGAACTGGCCCCTAAAGATTTAAAAGATATTCCCCCACTGGCAATAATGACTTTTTTGGCATAAATACTTTTGGCTGATGTTTTAATTTCATAATGATCTTTGTATAAAAGTTCAGTAACTGTTGTATTTAAATGCCATATTACATGAGAATTTAGTTTAGAAAACATATCATTTACATCTTTTGAGCTTCTACAAAAGTATGTACCTTTTACAATTTTTTCATTAAAAATTGTTTCTAAAGCATTCTTTTTACAAAAATCTAACATTTTTCCAGAAGAATACGCATTAAGAATATTTTGAACAAAGTTTTTTTCACCCAAATAATTATCACTTGTTACTACTTCATTCGTGATATTACACTTAGCTCCACCACTTACTCTAATTTTTGCGCCAATTTTGGCATTAGAATCTATAATACATATTTTTTGATTTTTCTTTAATAATGAGCCTAGCATCAAACCACTAGCACCTGCTCCAATAATTGCAATGTCGTATATATCGTGTCCTTAGGATTTAGCTTTTATAATAAATATATTTTCTTCATTTTCATAAATATATTTTAATTCATATTCATTGGCTTTTAAAATCGCATTTACAATATATAAACCCAAGCCAAAACCTTCTTTACTTTTATCTTCATTCATGAAAAAAGGTTCAAAATAATCTTCTAAAGGGTGCAAAAGTTTTTTTCCATCATTAATAAATAAAATCTCATTTTCGTCATTACTCTCAATGCGTACCGTTGAAGAATTTGAATATTTAATCGCATTGTCCAATAAATTTTTAACAGCAACTGAGAAAAGTTTGAAGTTTATATTGAGTTTTTTATTAGAGTATTTATTAATAATTACATCGTCATCCAATAAAAGCATATCAGAAGCATTGTCAATAACATCGGCTAAAAAATAGTCATTTTTTTCAATATTACTGGTAGAAGAAATAAGTTCCTCAATAGAAGAAAATTCATTAATAAGGGATTCTAAACGATTAAAAACATTCTTCAATTTTTCATCATTTTTTTCACTATTATCAAGTTCACTTAAAAACTTTCCTTTTGTAATAGGTGTTTTTAATTCATGCATAATATTTCTAATGAAAATATTTCTTGCCTCTTTTATTTGTTTTAATTTATCGGCCGCATTTTTAAATTCTTTGGCTAAAACAGATACCTCATCGAGTTTATTAGTATCACAACATTTAAAATCAAAATGTTCATCTCCCAGCATTTTTACTTTATCTTTTAATATTTTTAAAGGATAGAGTTTTCGTAAGGTTGTGATAAAAGAAACAATCAAGGTAATAAAAATAACAGCAAAAACCAAGATTAAATAAATTCTTGTATTCTCAAAAACATCATTATTGTCTTTTAATAAAAAAGTTCTTTTTCTATCTTTTATATATAAGTATAAAGAATTATTCAAGGAAATAACACGAACTACTCCATGTTTAATACTCTTTTTTACCAAAACTTTTGTCATTGGATTATACGTGATTGCATTTTGAGCACCTGGTTTAGAAATAATCTCTAAATTCATTGCTTCTATGTTTTCTTTAAAATTCGCATGTTTTTTATTAGAAAATGAAGATGCATAACGTTTATTATTTTTCATTTGGCTTGTTAACACCATTTGAGCTATTGGAAAATATCGTTTCTTTAATTCGCGGTTTTCATTTTTATAATCATTAATTAAAAGAACTACAAAAGAGCTCGTAACAAGTATTAGTGAAATAATAAAGGATATTGTTATTGTAAAAAATATTGATTGTCTGTTCATTGTGTGAATTTATACCCCATTCCTCGGATTGTATGAAGATATTTTGGATCTTTAGTATTCTCTTCAATTTTATGTCTTATTCTGTTTATTATAACAGATAATGAGCCAACATTGTCATAATCAGAATTTAATAAATTTGAATGTTCAAATATGTCTTCTCTTGAGATAATAAAATCCACTCGTTTCAAAAACAAAGACAGTACTTCATATTCAGCAGCTGTTAATTTAAGTACAAGATTGTTTTTTTTGATTGTTTTTTTCTCTTCATCTAGAACAAAGATTTTTTTCTCTTCTTTTATTTTAATACTTTTATTAAAACGCCTAAGAATGGTTTTAATTCGTATTTCTAACTCTCTTGGATCATAAGGTTTAGGCAAATAATCATCAGCCCCTAATTGTAAAGCAGAAACTTTATCACTGATATCACTTCTCGCACTTGAAATAATAATAGGAATATCATGATTTTCTAAAATAGCTTTACATACATCCAAACCATCCATTCCGGGAAGAGTCAAATCCAAAATCACCAAATCATATTTATTTATTTTTAAAGCACTAAGTCCTAAAAAAGGATCTTCAAAATTTGTTACTTCTATATTAAATTTTAAAAGATATTGAGTTAACATTTCTGCTAACTCACTATCGTCTTCAACCATTAATATCTTTGTCATTATTAAACCTTTTGTTATGTCGTGATAACATTCTTTCTTTTTTATCATCCAATCGTTTTTTTAGTTCTTCTTTTTGTTTTGTATTTAATACTGCATATACTTTTTCAATTAAATTGGCTTTTGATTCTAACATCTTTTCTTTTTTGTTTTTTACAAGAGAGATATACTTACTTTTATCAAAAGAAGTAGATGTAAAAGCATCACTGGTAAATGATGTTCGTTTATGTTCACCCATAATCTTTTTAATCTCAGTTTTTTGTTGTTCACTTAAATATACTTTTTTTAGGCTTGAAAAGAAGGGCATCTTTTTCCCTTGTTTCATCATATGGTATTTTTTAAAATTTCCCTTATGATTGTCATCTTTTTTATGCATTGATCCTGCAAATACACCTGAAGCTAAAACAGCAGAAATAAGCATTCCTGTAATAATTCTTTTTTTCATATTTTGTCCTTAAATTAAAACACCCTAAGATGTTTTTGATTTAAAATTATTACATGCTTCTTTTAATACTATATGAACTTTATCTTAACCATGTCTTAACAAGACTTTTTTATGAAAGTTTTAATCGTAAAGAATTTAAAACAACTATTACAGAAGAAAAACTCATAGCCATACCTGCATACATAGGACTTAATAAAATTCCAAAAAACGGATATAAAACACCAGCGGCTAAAGGAATACCTAAAGCATTGTAAAAAAAGGCCCAAAAAAGATTTTGTTTTATAATTCTCATGGTTTTAAAAGACAAATCAATGCTTTTTTCTACCATTTTTATATCATTGTTCATTAAAATTATATCACCTGCATCTTTAGTAATATCAGAACCAGAATTTAAAGTTACTCCAATATCAGCTTGTTTAATAGAAATAGAGTCATTTAATCCATCTCCTATAAACATCACTTTTGATTTCTTTTGCAGTTTTTTAATGATTTCATATTTTTCATTGGGTAATACTTGTGCATATACTTCTTCTATTCCTAAAATACCTGCTACACTTTTAGCCGTTATTTCATTATCCCCTGTTAATAGTACGGGTTTAATATTTCTTTTCTTTAAAGTAGTTATTAACTCTATTGCACCCTCTTTTAATTTATCTTCTAAGCTTATAACCCCTATACATATTTTATCAACACTTAAAAGAATAACTCCATTTCCTTTTGTCAAGGTTTCATTATAAAAGTCTTCTTTCTCTTTGGGAATCATTACATCATGTTTTTTCATTAAAGGCATATTTCCAATAAAGATTTCTTTTCCTTCTATATTAGCACCCATTCCCATACCAGCAATTGTTTTTAAGTTTTCAACAACTTTATTCATTTCTACATTATTGTTTTTTGCATATTTAACAATGGCTTTAGAAATAGGATGCTCACTTAAAAGCTCAATACTTGCAATATCTTCTATATGACCCTTATCAATTAGAATCTCTTTTATACTTATCTCACCTTTGGTTAACGTACCTGTTTTATCAAATACCGCATAATGTATGTCTTTTATTATTTCTAAGACCTCAGGGTTTTTAATTAAGATTCCTTCTTTAGCCCCTTTTGCAACAGAGCTTACTATTGCAATTGGAGTAGCAAGACCAAGAGCACAAGGACAAGAAATAATAAGTACAGAAATACTAGCAAGTATTGCACTCAAAGTATCGCCTACAAAAAAGTACCACAAAATAAAAGTGGCAAGAGCTATTAGAATAACAATAGGCACAAATACATTAGCTACTTTATCAGCAAACCTAGCAATAGGCATTTGTTTGCTTTGTGCTTTGGCTAATAATTCAATAATTTTTGAAAGTTGGGTATCTGTGGAGCGTTTTAAAACCTCTACTTTTAATGTCCCTTGTATATTAATAGTTCCTGCAATAATTTCATCGCCTTCTTCTTTATATACAGCTAAAGACTCCCCTGTAATCATAGAAGCATCAATTTGCGCATTTCCTTCAATAATAAGAGCATCTGTAGATATTTTTTCGCCTTGTTTAATTAAAACCCTGTCTTTTATTTGTAAGTCTTTTGCAGCTATTTCTTTAATACTTCCATCTTCTTGTATTAAGTTAGCATTTACAGGACTTAAATCCATAAGGTTTTTTAAAAAATCACTGGCACGTGCACGTGAACGCTCTTCTAATAAACGTCCCAATAATACAAAAGTTATAATAACACTGGCCCCATCAAAATAAACAAAACGCATATTTTCTGGAATCAGCTCTGAAAATAAAACCACAAAAGCAGAATAAAAATACGCAGCAGAAGTTCCCAATGCCACAAGTACATTCATATCATAGTTCTTATGACTTAATGCCTGATAAGAAAGTACATAAAAACGCCCACCTGCAATAAACTGCACAAAAGTAGCTAAAACAAAAACGATTGTTTGAGTATTATCTCCTAAAGGTCTAAACATTAAATAAAACATAGCGGCTGTTAAAATAAAAGAGAAAATAAACATATTTCGTAAGTTTACATAGGCTTTTTCTTTATTCTCTTCCAGCGCATGTAAATTTTCAACTACATCATAACCAAGAGATTTTATCTTTTGTATGAGTTTGGATTTATCTAAAAATTCAGTATCAACTACAAATTCGCCAGAATTATTCGCAAAACTGACTTCTGAGCTAATAAGACCTTTCATTTTAGAAGTTACTTTTTTAATTCCATTACTGCAATTAACACAAGTCATACCCGATATATTTAATTTAATGTTTTCATTCTTCATTTTTATCCTTTGTCAGCGCTACTTTTTAAAACAGTCTCTAATAAACTTTTGATGTCGTTATTGCATATGCTATAAAAAGACATTTTTTTATGTTTTCTAAAAGTGACAATGTTTTTTTCTCTTAAAATCTTAAGTTGATGTGAGACATGTGACTGAGGTAAATCAAGCACTCTTACCATTTCACCTACACAGATCTCATAATTAAGCAAAGCATAGAGTATTTTTACTCTTACAGGATCACTTAATGCTTTAAACACACAGGTAATAGAAGGAAGTTCTTCTTCTTTTGGTAAAGAGTTTTGAATTTCTTCTAAATAAGATTCATCTTCACAACAAGAGCGAAGAAGTTTTGTATCTTCACCCATCTTAGTTTTCTATAATCTTAAAACCAATATCGGCCATTTCACTTTTAAATTCTTCTTCTTTTGAAGCTTCAATGTCAAGACTCACTTCTTTAGGATTAGTCTCCAAATTAACACTAATTTCTCCAAAATCATCTTGCAATGAACCTTTAATTAAATTTGCACAATTCTGACAAGAAATGTTCTCCGCTTTAAATGTTTTTTTCATAATATTCCTTCATATGGTATTTTTTACATATGAAGATATTAACATATGTTTATTCTTTTGTCAAGTTTTTCAAATTTTGAAATTATTTTAATATTTTTAATTTAAATATATCATTGATTATTATTCACTTATAAATTTTGAGAGCCTTAATTCTATGGATATCAAATTATAAAAGATATCTTATTTATATGTCCGTTTTTTGCAAATATTTCGTCTTATTTAATAGAGCTAAGGATTTTTTACCAAAAGGTCAGATAATGAAAGACATCATCATCTCTTTTTTTTCATTTTTATTATTTGTATTTGTCATCTTATTATTGTTTGTACTTGTGATAAAAGATGACATAGTATATTTAGAGAAAAACAGATTTTTTATTGATTTATAAAATAGAATATAAAATAAATCATTTAAAATGATTTACTTTTTTCTTTCAAATAAATATTTTTTTATAAACTCAAAAATTACAATTAACAAAACACTCGCACCAAATAATGGAAAAAATACACATAAGAATAGAAGAATTACGATAATTCCCTTGCCTACTTTAAATTGTATAGGCACAGCAGGAATAGAAAAGTCATTTTTTGTTTTTCGTAAATAATACGAAACAATTCCAGCAATACCAGATAAAAAGAATAATAAAGAAACAACTAACATTAAAATCCAGTTCCAAAGTCCGAATAAACCTTGATGAAAACGCATTAACCATTGTCTGCTCTGCATCATAGAACCTACATCATTCCAGGTAAAAGATTTGATAAGTTTTTGTGAGTATTGATCATAATGAAATACTTTTTGCTCATATAAATCTTGCGCTTTATTTTTAATCGTATACACGCTTTTTTTATTAGGAGGAATACTTAAAGATACACTTCCTTTTAAGTCTAATTTATTAGCTGTTATAACCATCTCATCCAAACTTATTTTTTGTGTATTTTCTTTCAGTGAATAAAGTTTTTTACCAGAATAATCTTTGGGATAACCAGAATTTGTTAGTTTTTGTACTGTTTTAAAACCTTCTCCCCAAACGCTGGTCCAAGGAAGCCCACCCGCAAGTGTTAAAAGCATAAAAATACTCATCCAAAAAGCACTTACTGCATGAAGGTCCCTATAAAAAATTCTTTTACCAGCATCTCTTCGTATTAAAAACAAACCTTTTAATTTCCAGCCTTTTTGTGGCCACCATATATATAAACCCGTTAATATTAAAATCACCATCCAAGAAGCAGTGAGTTCAACTGCTTTTTCTCCATAATAACCAAGAAGAAGATTTCCATGCAATTTTTTAATTTTATGCATCAAAGTATCTTTTATTTTTATACTTCCTTGGATTTCACCTGTATATTGATTAATATATACAGTCGTTTTTTTGCTCCATTTTCCTATTTCAAAAGCAGTCGCTTTATTTTTATCTTTTGAAACTATTAAAAAAGAGACTTTTATCCCTGTATGTTTTTCAACTATTTCGCGTTGTTTTTCATACGATAAAACAATAGCTGAGGGCTGTACTTTTTGCATACTAGCAAAACTATAATCTTCGTATATTTTTTTAAATAAATAAAGTGTACCTGTTATTATTAAAAATAAAATAACAGGCATTAATATAATACCTGCTATAAAGTGCCACTTCCACATCCATTTATGTAAGTGTTTTGTATAATTATTTTTACTTTGCATTTTTTCTCCATATTTTTGAAGAATGATAGTAAAGGCCTGTTAATTTATTGTTAATTAGGAATAAAAATACTTAAGAAATAAAAATTAGGCATAAAAAAAGGAGCACCGTAAGCGCTCCTTTTTTAGTCAAACTATTCTGTTTTAAACTTAAATTATTCCCAGTTTATTAGCGAATAAAAACAGTACTGCAAGTGGTATAATATATTTAACTAAAGTATACCAAATCTTAAATACTACTATAGAAGTATGTTTAACAAACTTTTCTTCTAAGATATTTTTATCCACAAAGAAACCAATAAAGATACACGTTACAATTGCACCTAAAGGCATCAAGATAGAAGAAGAAATGAAATCCATCCAATCAAAAGCATTCTTTCCAAAGAAAGTCAAGCTTTCTCCCCAAGCATCTGACATAGATAATAAAGCAATAATTCCAAGAGAATAAAAAATACTTCCACATAAAATAGTAGCTTTTTTTCGTGTCATATTAAAGCGTTCTGTAAAGAATAGTAGTGCAGGTTCTATCATAGAAACAGCAGAGGTAATTCCTGCAAAAACCAAAGCAATAAAAAATGAAATCGCAATAACTTGTCCTAACATTCCCCAACCAGAGAAAATAACAGGTAAAGAAATAAATACTAAACCAGGACCAGCAGCACTAGGAGCTCCTGCTTCAAACAAAAATGTAAAAATTATAAGCCCTGAAACAATAGCAACCATAGTATCAATAAAAGCAACGGTAAATGATGTTTTTACAAAGTTTGCATCTTTAGGAAGTGATGCAGAATAGGTTAACATAGTACCCGTTGCTAAAGATAAAGTAAAAAATGCTTGGCCAAGAGCTGCTAAGAGTGCATGTTCATCAATCTTGCTCCAATCTGCAACAAACATAAAAGAAACTGCTTTTGAAAAAGAGTCCAAAGAAATAGCATAAAGTAATAATCCAAATAAAATTACCGCTAATAAGGGCATCAAAATTAAATTTACTTTTTCTATTCCCTCTTTAATTCCTCTTAATACAATAAAAATAACTGTTCCTGCAATTAATGTATGATAAAAAATTTGAGTTCCAACATCTTTTGTTAAAGCACCAAAAGTAGCCCCCGCAGCACCTGATTCAGTAGGCAAAGAAGAAAAAGATGTTACCACATAATTTAATATCCATCCCAAAACAACAGAATAAAAAGACAGAATCAACATACCAGCAAGTATCATAAAACCAGCATACTTCCAATTTGGATTGTTTGATTTCGACATTTTGACAAACGCTGTAGAAACGTCAGCTTCTGTATGTTGTCCCATTAGTGATTCAGCAATAAATACACCCAAACCAATAAAAACAATTGCTAATAAATAAACAATAACAAATGCTCCTCCTCCAAATTCACCTGTCACATAAGGGAATTTCCATATATTTCCTAATCCTACAGCTGAGCCAGCAGCTGCAAGAATAAATCCAATTCTAGTAAACTTATTCAATTCTTCACTCCTTAATTTTAATTATTTAATTATAAATTCTTTAAATGACATTTTAATGACATTCAAAGAATAAATTATTTAAATTATAATATATACTTATATAACAATATCTACTAATAAAATATAATATAATATATATTATTTATTTTAATATATAAATTAGTATTAATAACTTAATAATATAATATTGAGTTATTTTTTGGCATTATTTTATTCTCTTATTTCTAAGAAAAAAACCATGTTTTAAGCTAAAACGCTCTTATACTTAAATAAAGCGTTTTGTTATAATATTTATTGTGTTAGTAAGTCTTCTGTTTTAGCGGCACATATAAAATCATTTTTATGCAAGCCTTTTATAGCATGAGTCCAATAAGTAACCGTTACTTTTCCCCATTCTGTTAAAATACCAGGATGATGGAACTCTTTTTCAGCTAATACCCCTACTTTATTTGTAAAAGCAAGTGCTTCTTTAAAGTTTTTAAAGCTATATACTCGTTGTAATTGCATAACATTATCAACAACAATAGGAGTCCAAGCAGGAATCATTTTCATTAAACTTTTCAATTCTTCATCACTTACTTTAGGTGCGTCGGCATTACAAGCCTCACATTTTTGTATACTTAATTCAGACATTTTTTTCCTTTAACTAGCTATTTTATTTTTGGGAGCAAAAGTGGCTTTATACAAACCAAGTTTTTTTGCTTTTTCTACCAAAGACATTAAATCCATATTTGAAATATCAAACAAATCATCAATACTATTTATAGCATGATAAACAGGTTGAATAATATCAATTCTATACGGCGTTCTAAAAACATCTAAAACGTTTAGATCGTAAATCTTAGATTCTTTATTATAAATATGTAAGGTTTCTTTAGGACTTGATAAAATTCCTCCACCATATATCTTTATTTCATCGTTTTTTTTCATCAAACCAAACTCAATAGTAAACCAATACAATCTTGCTAAATAAACTCGGTCTTCTTTTGATGCAGCAAGTCCTAAAACTCCAAATTTATGGGTATAATCTGCAAATGCTTTATTTGTAAGCATGCCACAGTGTCCAAAAATTTCATGAAAGATATCGGGTTCTGTTAAATAATCGAAATCTTCTTTTGTACGAATAAAAGTAGCCACTGGAAACTTCTTATTTGCCAAAAGATCAAAAAATTTATCAAAACTAATAAGTGCAGGTACTGCTTCACAAAGCCAACCCGTATTTTCATACATCACAGCGCTTACATCTTTTAACTGAGGTATTTTATCCATAGGCAAATTTAACTTATCTAAGCCTTCAATGAATTCATCACATGCTTTACCCTTAATACATTTCATTTGTCTTTTTATTAATAAAGACCAGGTTTCATTTTCTTCTTTACTCCACTCTATATAACCATTTTCATCCATTAATTTGGATGTATATTTACTATTCCCTTTCATAACATTCCTTTAATATTGTAGGGTCTTTTTAGCCAAAAAAGACCTAGTATTTATTTACACGATGGTAAAATCTCATCTAAGACTTCAAATACTCTTGTATTTTGTTCTTTTCTTCCTATTGTTATTCTTATTGCATTTAAAGAATAAGGAGATAAGTCTCTAATAATTATTCCTTTTTTCAATAAAGCATCTGCTACTTTTGAAGCCACATATAAAGCATCAAATTTTAAGGTAATAAAATTAGTATAAGACTCAATAAAAGAAAAACCTTTCTCTTTCGCATAATCTTCATATCGTTTCATTTCTTCAAAGTTTTTAACAATACAAGCACTTACAAATTCTTCATCTTTTAAAGCTTCAATTGCTCCTGCTAAAGATAAATTTGTAATATTAAAAGGCGGTCTTAATTTATGTAAATAAGATATAATTTCTTTACTTGCAATTCCATAACCAACTCTTAATCCACCCAAAGAATAAGCTTTAGAAAATGTTCCTAAATAAATACAGTTAGAATAGGTAGATATTAAATCATGAGGATTAATTTTTTTATTCTTGTCCTTATAAGATGCATATTCTTGATAAGCACCATCAACAATTACCAAAGTATTGGAATCTATTTCATTTAAAAAATTATACACATCTTTTTTATCCAAACACTCACCTAAAGGATTATTAGGTAAACATAAAAAGATAATATCTGCCCCTTCTTTTTTATACACCTCTAAAAATTGTGCCAAATTATGCTCATCGTCTTTTGTTTTAAGAATTTTACACCCTACTTGTTTTCCATATATTTCATACAAAGCAAAAGTTGTTTTACTCATTAACATTTTTGAGTTTTCATTACATTTTGCTTTTACGCAAAAGTTTAATAACTGATCACTTCCTGAACCTATGATAATATTATCTTTTTCTACTTCATACTTAGAAGCTAAGGCTTCTTTTAACTCATACATCGAATCATCAGGATACATAAATACACTAGAACTTAATTCTTGTAGTTTTTTAACAACCTTTGGAGAGGTTCCATAAGGATTTTCATTGCTTGCTAATTTAATAACATCTTTTGCATTTATTCCATATTCTCTTACTAATAATTCAATGGGTTTACCAGCTTCATATGTTTTACAATTATCTAATACACTATTAAAATTCACTGTTTTTCCTTTGTTTAAATTTTTATAATAAAACCAGCCAAGCTTTCATTATTTCATCTTTTTCTAAATAGGCTTTTGCTAATTCATGGCTATTTATATCACTTTTAATATTATTTTTAAAGTCTTTTATTTCTTCTTCTTTTGGTAAAACTTCTACACTTGCTAGTTTTCCTAAATCATTTCCACTTAAAATTTCACTGTTTAATATTTCTTTTGGAAGATTCTCAAAACCAATACCTAAAGCTGCAAAGGGTTTTGCTATTTCAAAGTATCCTGTTTGTGCACGTGAGTAAAAATTACCCCCAGCACGTGCTACTAAATCTATTTTATAAGGGTCAATTCTGTTTTTAGGCGTTAATATATTTTTATTAAAGTGCATTTTTACTATTTCACAAATAATAAGATTACCAGCCCCTCCATTAGGAGCAATATGAATAATATCTTTTACTATACATTCAAACTGAACAGGTGCTTCTTTTACTCTAAAGGGTTTTATTTTTTCTGATTCAAGCATAGTAAAACCTGCTTTTTCAAACTCATTTACGCCCCTTGGGTAATCCGCACTGCTTAAAGACATTTGTTGCACCATCTCATAATTAACTATATTAATTACAACTTCTTTTGTTTCTTCTATATTAAGCAAAGTATCTTTTTTAGAAGCATCTTTTCCTCTGTTTACAGGAGAAAAGATTAACATAGGAGGATTGGCAGAAATGAC